>CAMNCR010000113.1 GCA_946534455.1 uncultured Clostridia bacterium
CTGAAAGGAAGGAGGACATGGACATGAAGGCTCGTTTTGCGGCGATGCTGGCGGTTCTGTGGCTGTGCGTCTGCGGCGCGGCGCTGGCGGATTCGGAGGGCAATGCGGTGGACCTGTACCTTCCCTGCGACCCGGAGGCGGGAAGCTGGGAATATGTGATCGAGAATGAGGACCTGGTGGAGGTCACGGATCAGTTTTACGAGGATATCCACGAGCTGGGTCTGATCGGAACGGACGGCGTGAACTGGGTGCATCTGGAGGGACTCGAGCCGGGGACGACGGCGCTGCGCATGCTGCTGATCAACAGCCAGACCCTGAAGACGGATCTGACCCTGGTGTACCGGCTGACGGTGGACGAGGATCTGAATATTCTGATCTGGGGCTTTGAGATGCTGGAGGCGGAGCGGTCGCCCCGGGGAGCGATCCAGTCCTTTTTCTTCTGGACCGGCGGATATGAAAATCCCCGCTCCTATTCCCTTCGCAGGAATGAAGCGGGGCTGATGCTGAAGGAGCGGGACAGCGAGGGTGAAACGGAAGCCTCCGGAGCCTTCCTGGCGGACTTCGCCTCGCTGGTGGAAAAGTATGATGTTGTGGCCTGGGATGGCTTTGACGAAGCCGCGGAGGGCGTGCTGGACGGGGACAATTTCCTGCTGGCCCTCGTGTGGGAAAACGGCTTCAGCATTCAGGCGACGGGAAGCAACGCCTTTCCGGAGCATTATGATGATTTCCGGCAGGAGGTGGAGCGGCTGTTTCTCTTCGGGGAGTGAATCGCGCCGGGAAAGCCGCCCTCCGGAGGCGGGGGAGCGGCGGAGCGCTCAGTCCGCCGCCTCGTGTTCCACCTGGCGGAAGTAGGGGGTGCCGTGCCGGAGGAAGATGAAGCCCACGACGAAGAGCAGGATCAGGCTCAGAATGCCGAAGGAGGGCTTGCCGGTGATCCCGTAGAAGAACTCGTAGAGGGCCGGCCCGATGACGCAGGCGAACTTGCCGAAAATATCCATGAAGCCGAAATATTCGCCGCTGCGCTCCGGGGGAATCAGCTGGCCGAAATAGGACCGGCTGAGGGCCTGGATGCCGCCCTGGACGGTGCCCACCAGCGTCGCCAGCACCCAGAAGAGAACCTGGCTGATGGCCACGGCGCCCGCCTCCGTCAGGCCCAGGTTCTCATGGAAATCAACGAGGAAGCCCATCACGAACCCGACCACGGTGATGAAGGCATACATGAGCACGGAGAAGGAAATCAGGCGCAGCGTGCCGACCTTCTTGGAAAGATTGCCGAAGAGGATGCTGCAGGGCATGGCGACCAGCTGGGTTACCAGCAGGGCCAGAATCATGCCGATGGCGCCGAGCCCGAGGGTATCGCCGTACTTGGTGGCCATGGAAATGATGGTATCCACGCCGTCGATATAGAAGAAGTAGGCGAGGAGGAAGAACAGCACCGCCCTGTTCTTGAGAATGTTCCGGAAGGTGCTGACGGTGTTTTTCCAGGCGACCCGGCCCAGCTCCCGGGGCGGCGTATCCACATAGGCCACCTGACGCACGTTCTTCATGAAGGGAATGGAGAAGAGCAGCCACCAGACCGGAACGATGAGCACGGCGATCCGCATGCTCAGCTCGCTCTGCTTCATGAGGAGCATGATGGCGATGGAGATGATGAAGGGAATGGTGGAGCCGCCGATGTAGCCCATGGCGAAGCCCCAGGTGCTGACCCGGTCCATCCGCTCCGGCGTGGTCACGTCCGTCAGGAAGCTGTCGTAGAACATACAGCTGCCGCTGAAGCCGATGCGGCTGATGACGAAGCCCAGCAGCATCAGCTGCCAGCTGCCGACCAGGCCCATGACGGTGGTGAAGAGGACGCCGGTGAGCATGAAGCCCAGCCAGAGCTTTTTCTTCATTCCCTTGAAATCGGCGATGGAGCCGAGATACGGAGCCAGCACCGCGACCAGCAGGTTCGCGAAGGAGACGGCATAGCCGTAGAGATGATCCCCCAGGGAGCCGCTGCCGGCGACCTGGGAATAGAGAATGGGGAAGATGGCTGCCATGATGTTGGTGGCATAGATGGAGTTGGCCCAGTCATAGAAAATCCAGGACCATTCCGTACGGCTGAAGCGCTTTTTTCCGTTTTTAGCCAAGGGAAGCACACCTTTCTTGTCTTGTAGTGGTGAAATCATTATTTCACTTTCGACGGGGTTTGTCAATGAAGGGCGGCGCCGCGGGCGTCAGGATTCGTTGACCAGCTTGCCGGTCATGTGCTCCGGGATCAGGACGAACATCAGGGTGCCGGGGCCGGATTTCTGGATTTCCCGCTCGATATAGCCCTCGTCCTGGGTAAATTTATGGCTGAGGCGGCGGGCCATGGCATAGATCGTCTGCCGGTCTTCCATCATTTCAATCCGCCCGAAGACGATGACGCTGCGAATGTTCAGGGCCCATTCCCCCTCGCGGCGCGTGCCCTGATCGTACACGCAGAAGGAGGCGCGGCTGCAGCGGCGGATGGCATCCAGCTTGTGGCCGGCCCTGCCGCAATGAAAGTAGAGGCGCCCGTCCTCCGGGCAGTAATAATGGTTCATCGGCAGACCGTAGGGATATCCGTCGTCGCCCAGCAGGGAGAGAACTCCCCGGGGCTCCTGCGAGAGAATCTCGACGCATTCGGACTCGGACAGCTGCTGGCGGGCGCGAAGCATGGGACGAAACATGCTGAAAACCTCCTGTATCGATTCAGATGGGGAGCGGATCACGGCTCGCGGGGAATGCCGGCGATCAGATCCATGACGACCTCCCGGGCCAGAATGAGCCCGGCAACGGAGGGCACGAAGGCGGTGGAGCCGGGAATATCCCGCCGGACGGTGCACTTGCGGGTGTCCGGCGGACAGACGCAGTGACTTCTGCAGCTGATGGAGGGATCCTCCAGGGGCCGGATCGGCGCCTCGGTGGAATAGACGACCTTAAGATGGGGAATGCCCCGCCTGCGGCATTCCGAGCGCATGACGCGCGCCAGGGGACAGACGGAGGTCTGATAGATATCGGCGACGCGGAAAGCGGTGGGATCGGTCTTGTTGCCGGCGCCCATGGCGCAGATGATGGGCGTGCCGGCTGCCCGCGACGCCTCCACGAGGGCCAGCTTGCCGGTGACGGTATCGATGGCGTCGATGACATAGTCATACTGCGCAAAGTCGAACTGATCCCGGGTATCCGGCAGGAAGAAGGTCTGATGCGGGGTGACGACGCAATCCGGGTTGATATCCAGCACGCGTTCCCGCGCCACCTCCACCTTGTACCGGCCGACGGAGGAGCGGGTGGCGTGCAGCTGACGGTTCAGGTTCGTCAGGCAGACCCGGTCGTCGTCCACCAGGTCGAGGGCGCCGATGCCGGAGCGGGCCAGGGCTTCCACGGCGTATCCTCCGACGCCGCCGATGCCGAAGACCGCCACCCGGCTCTGGCGGAGCTTCTCCATGGCCGCGGGCCCGAACAGAAGCTGGGTTCTGGAAAACTGATTCATGACGGCGCTGCCGCCTCCCTTCGCGCTGCCGGCCGGGGCCGGCAGCCTTTTCGCAGGCGAGTATAGCACACTTTGGGAGGGAAGGGAACAGATTCGGCGCGGAACGATTGCTTTGTCGATGGATTTCCTATACAATAGGGGATAAGGGAGGTGCGCTGAATGAAGATCTCGACGCGGGGACGCTATGCCCTCCGGATCATGCTGGATATTGCGATACACCAGGGCGACGGGTATGTGTCGATGAAGGACATTTCCCGGAGACAGCAGATTTCCAAAAAATACGGGGATCAGATCGGCATGCAGCTGAGCCAGGGCGGACTGCTGCTGGCTTCGCGCGGGCGTCAGGGCGGATACAGGCTGATTCCCGCGCCCGGGGAGGTGTCCGTGCAGCAGGTGCTGAAAATGATGGAGGGCTCCCTGGTGCCGGTGCAGTGCCTGGAAACGGAGCCGAACCGGTGCGAACGGTGCGGCTTCTGCATGACGCTGCCGATGTGGAAGGGGCTGGATGACCTGGTGACGGGCTATCTGAGCGGCATCACTCTTCAGCAGCTGATCGATCAGGCTCCGGAGCAGCCGGAGCTGGAGAACATTCCGATTCTGGATTGAGAGAGCGGGAAAGGCGGGACGGGAAAACCATGATGAAACGGTTGATTCCGGAGGAATACAGGCCGCTGTCCAGGATGATTCTGGCAATGGTTCTGGTGGCTGCCGCGCTGGCGGGCGCGCTGGTGTATCTGGACCGGCTCAGCAGCCTGCTGTCGAAGCTGGCGGGCATTCTGTCGCCCTTCATGATCGGCGGCGCACTGGCGTTCATTCAGATGCCTCTGGCCAGGCGGGTGGAGCTGGGCCTGCGGAAAACACTTTTCCGGAAGCGGCCGGAGTCCAGGGCGCCGCGCACGCTGGCGTCGCTTCTCTCCATCCTGGTGCTGCTGCTGATTGTGCTGCTGTTCCTGAACATTCTGCTGCCGCAGGTGATCGAATCCGGGGAGTCTCTGGTGAAGCAGGTGACGGATTTTGTCAATGAAAATGATGAAACGGTCAATGACCTGCTGAAGAAGGCGGGCATGATCAGCGAGGACGTGGATCCGCTGAACTCCGTGTGGCAGAATATCCTTTCCTCCGCGACCCGCTACATCGATGTGCTGCCCTCCGTCCTGAAGACCTCCTACAATCTGGTGTATTCCATCGTGTTCAGGACGCTGGTGGGGCTGATCGTTTCCTTCTATTTTCTGGCGGACTCCCGCAGAATCAGCCGGGTCAGCAAAAAAATCTGCTATGCGCTCTGGCCCCGGGAGAAGGTGGAACGGCTGGTTTTCTGGACGCGGAAGGCAAACCGCCTTTTTGCGGGCTTCACCGTCGGCAAGCTGGTGGATTCCCTGATCGTGGGCGTGATCTGCTATGTGTGCATGCTGCTGCTGGGCCTGGAATATCCGCTGATCATTTCCGTGGTGGTGGGGGTGACCAATGTGCTGCCCTTCTTCGGCCCCTTCATCGGCGCGGTTCCGAGCATCCTGATTCTGCTGATCGTCCACCCGATTTCCGCCCTGAAGTTCGCGATCATGATCCTGGTGCTGCAGCAGCTGGACGGCAATGTGATCGGTCCGAAGATTCTGGGGGATTATGTGGGCATCTCCCCGCTGCTGACGATGGGCGCGATTCTGGTCGGCTCCGGCCTGTTCGGCTTTGTGGGGCTGGTGGTTTCCGTGCCGGTGTGCGCGCTGCTCTATGCGATCTTCCAGACGGTCGTCGAGGGAAGGCTGAAGGCCCGGGACCTGCCGGTGGATGCGGAAAGCTATGAAAATATCCCGCCCAGGCCGGAGGAGCCGGGGCAGAAAAAAAGGTCGCTGCTGAGCCGGCTGAGAAAGGGCCGGGGCTGAAGCAGCGACGAACAGGCGATTCTTATTCAAAATCATCCGGGGACCATGCGTCCTGCCAGTCCAGCAGGGCCATGTCCCCCTCGAAGCGGAAGGGGAGCCATACGTACCGCGCGCGGGATGTATCGATGTCCCGGTCGGAGGGCAGGCTCTTTTTCAGCTCGTCCATGCGCGCCCTTTCGGCGGGCGAGGCATCGGGGGAGAAGCGGATGCGGAACCATTCACCGTAATCCTCATAGCGCAGATGCATGTGCTCCGGCGCCCAGCGGTCCGCCAGGGCGATATACAGATCCTTCTTCCCGGGAACCCTGAACACGGAGGAAATCTGGGAATGGAAGGAGGTGTTTGTCGGATCCGTGGGATGCGGATTGCCCAGCACGGTGTAGGGACCGTGCCAGGTATCGGCGACGGCCAGCTCGGAGGGGTTGGGCAGATAGCCGGTGGTGCCGGAGGTGATCAGATAGTGCCGCCCGTGCCGGGAGAAATGGGCCGTGGCTTCCCGGACGAAGGGAGGCTGGGTGTGCGGAAAATGGGTCGAATAATAGCCGGTCACGTCCGTGTAGTCCCCGGTCAGGTCGGCGATGATGGTTTCGGAATGCACCCGCTCAAAGAAGTAGTAGGCCTTGCCGTCCGGGGCGGCGGCCAGATCAAAATCGCCGGCGCTCATGCCCAGCGGGCGCAGCCCGCGGCGAACCAGGGTATAGGGTCCCAGCAGGCGGTCCGCGGTCAGCACGGTTTCGGTCTGCTCCCCGTTTTTCTCCATGATTTTCAGCCAGCAGACATACTTGCCGGTCCGGCGGTTGAACAGAATGTGGGGCCGGTCCATCATGCTGGAGGGGTGCAGCGGGGAGGTGGGATCCGCCTCGTCCGGAGGGATGATCACGCCGCAGTCCTCCCAGTTCACCAGATCGGCGGAGCGGTAGCAGCGCACGCCCCAGTGCCAGATGCCGTTTCCGCCGTGCGTTTTCTCCTTGTTTTCACCATACCAGTAGTATAGCCCGTCCTCGTACAGGAGGCTTCCGCCGTGGGCCTGAATCGGTTTGCCTTCGGTATCCAGCCACTCCTGGCCGGGAAAGATCATGGAGCGCATAGGTCTGTTTTTCTCCTTTCCATCCGGCATCAGGGGGTGTCCTCCGCAAAGATGAGATCGTCCCGGAGCCGGTAGAGCGTGGCGCCCCGGGTTTTCTGGCAGAAAGCGTCCACCCACCAGTCGATGCTCTCCTCCGCGTTGAACTGCACCTTGCCGTAGCGAATGCCGTTGATCCGCTTCCCGGCCATGTTGCTGTCCATCCAGTGGACGGTGCCGGTTTCCGGATTGTAGTCGGAAATCATGATGGCGCTGTGCGCACCGGTGCCGTGAGAATACTTCGCGGTCATCTGAAAATAGTCTCCCCGCCGGACCTGGCGCATGAAATCCAGCGCCAGCTCGCGGTTCTCCTCCGCGGACAGGGAGGGGTCATACAGAAACTGGGCGGCGATCTCAAAGGGATTGCCCTCTTCGGCGGGAATGTCCTCCCAGCAGTAGCCGTAGGAATAGGGCTTGCATTTTTTGGCCGGCAGGTTGTTGGGGATGCGGAGCTGCACATCGGGCCAGGCGGCCAGGCGATACTTGTCCCGGTTCTTGCGGAAGAGGTAGACGGTGAAATTCTTGCAGACGTAGATATCCCCGGAATAATGGGCGCGCTGAAGATGCCCGTCCGCCTGGATGTAGAGCTTTTCCCCCAGATCGATGATGTCCTGAATAAAGGCCTCCTTCGCGGCGGAGGCGGTGCCGGCTTCGCCTTCAGGCGCATCGGAGGAGGGCGGATCCACGGGAATCTCCCGGTTGTTTTCATCCAGCTCGACGAATTCCACGATGCTGATATCCCCCTCGGGGGCGGCGCCGCCCTCCGCCAGGGCACCCATGGGGCAGAGCAGCGCAAGCAGCGCGGACAGAACGCGCAGCGGAATCAGAAGCCACTTTTCTTTCATGGAATACCTCCGGGTGCGGAATATCATTCCCTGGCTGTTTCGCGCTCCCGCAGCGCCTTTTCAATCACGGGCTGCAGGGCGGTGTTATTCGTCATGCGGGCGATGATTTCCACCGCCATGAGGAGCAGATCATGCTCGCTGACATCCCCCCGGGCCCCCTTGGTCAGGTCGTAAATCAGCTGATCCGCTTTGCGGATATTCTCCTGATAGGTTTTATAGGCCTGCGCCATGCTGAAGGGATTGACTTCCTCCTGCGCGGCGGGCGCCTGCTGATCCTGGCTCATGCGATCCGATCCTCCCTTTTCCCGGGCTGAATGCCTGCCGCAGAACGGTGTCTCCGGCACAGAACTATTATAAGGCGGGGGAGAAAAACGGGCAAGCAAAATGTGCCGGGAACCCTCTCCCGGCACATCGTCTCAGCAGCGGAACCTCCCGTTGTGCGGGAAGGGCGGCCGCTCCTGCGGCTCCGCGTCCTCCTCCGCCGGCGGAGGATCCTTGCGCCGGGGAAACAGCCCGTGGGGCGGGCCCTTCCGGCGGGGACGCCTGTCCTCCGGCCAGGGCTCGGAGCCCTCCTTCTCCCGGTCCGGGGAGAAGGGCGGCGCGTCCAGAGACAGCTCCTCCAGATGGGCGCTCAGGCGGTTGCACAGGGCGATCATCTGCGCCTTTTCCTCCGGGGTGAAGCAGGCGGTTTTCCGGACGGCATCCGCGTCCCGGGCCGTGTCGATGCCGTCGATCAGGCGCAGGCCCTTTTCGCTCAGGGAAACATGCTGCATGCGCTTGTCTCCCTCATCCGGCACGCGGGTGATCCAGCCTTCCTTTTCCGCGCGGGTCAGCATTTCGCTCAGGGACGAGGGCCGGAGATCCAGCAGATCGCACAGATCCCGGGAGGAGACGCCCGGATTGGCGCGGACGCAGCCCAGCATCCGCCCGACGGCGGGCGGGAAGGGACGCTCACCCTGCTCCGGGGGGCAGCGCTTCAGCGCCCGGGACAGCCGGAGGATGGCCAGGATGGTCTCCGTCTCCGGCGTCAGACGGGGACGCGGGTCGATCGTTTCAGGGTTGCTCATACAGAAGCCCTCCTTTCAGGCAAATCAGTTCGGTACCTTACGAACTGTATTATAATTCGGTACCGAATAAAAGTCAAGCCCCTTTTTGCGCACATGAAAGCCGCCCCACCGGAGTGGGGCGGCCTGTGGCTGACGGGAGGAGGGAATTACCGCTGAACGCGTCCGGAGGCGTTGCCGCCGGCCAGCGCCAGCACTTCCTTCTCGGAAGCCAGGTTGAAGTCATATTCGGTGGCCTGCTTCAGGCAGCTGGCGGCCACGGCGAACTCGATCTGGTCCTGCACCTGATCCGGCCATTTCCGCATGGCGTGAATCAGACCGCCGCCGAAGCTGTCGCCGCCGCCGACGCGGTCTACCATCTTGATCAGGTAGTTCTTGGCAAAATGGGCTTCCCCGTTGGTGTAGAGCATGCCGCTCCAGTTGTTTTCACTGGCGGAGATGCTGCCGCGCAGGGTGATGGCCACAGCCTTGAAGTTGAAGCGCTCGGTCAGCTGACGGGCAACGGACACATAGCCCTCCCGGTCCAGCTTGCCGGAATTGATGTCGGTGTTTTCCGCCGCGATGCCGAAGACGTCCTTGGCGTCCTCTTCATTGGCGATGACCACGTCCACATAGGGCATGAGCTGGCTCATGACCTCGCCGGCCTTTTCCCGGGTCCAGAGCTTGCCGCGGTAGTTCAGGTCGCAGCTGACGGTGATGCCCCTGGCCTTGGCGGCCTTGCAGGCATCCAGGCAGATTTCAGGCAGCTCTCCGCCCAGGGCGGGGGTAATGCCGGTGAAGTGGAACCAGTCCGCGCCGTCAAAGATCTTGTTCCAGTCAAACTCGTCCCGGTGAGCCAGGGCGATGGAGGAACCGGCCCGGTCATAGACGACCTTGCTGCCGCGCTGGGAAGCGCCCTTTTCGCAGAAGTAGATGCCCAGGCGGGGGCCGCCGCGCAGCATCATGGAGGTGTCCACGCCATACCGGCGCAGCGCGTTCACGGCGTTCTGGCCGATCTCATGATCCGGCACCTTGCTGACGAAGGCCGCGTCGTTTCCGTAGTTCACGAGGGAGACGGCCACGTTGGCTTCGCCGCCGCCGTAGGTCGCGTCAAAGGTATCCGTCTGCAGGAAGCGCAGATATCCCGGAGGATTCAGGCGCATCATAATTTCACCGAAGGTAATCACTTTGCCCATGGTTCATTCACCGCTTTCTTTATAATGGGCCGCGCCCCGCGGGACGCGGCACTTTCATGATACCCAATTGCCCGCCGGATTGCAAGGAAAAATCAGCATTCCTTCCGGGCAAAGTTGAAGTACCGCCGGGCGTTGCCGTAGCAGATGTCGCGGACGATGCCCTTCAGGGTTTCCATGTCGTCCGGATAGAAGCCGTCCTCGACCCACTGGCCGAAGAGGCGGCACAGGATCCGGCGGAAATATTCGTGCCGGGGATAGCTGAGGAAGGAACGGCTGTCCGTCAGCATGCCCACGAAGCCGGCCAGGTAGCCCAGGTTCCCCAGAGAGGTCAGCTGCTCGGTCATGCCCTGGAAGTGATCGTTGAACCACCAGGCGGAGCCGTGCTGAATCTTGCCGATGGCCTCATCGCTCTGGAAGCAGCCCAGAATGGTGTCGATGGCGGCATTGTCGTTGGTATTCAGGGAGTAGAGGATGGTCTTGGGCAGCCGGGAGTGATCCTCCAGATAGCCCAGGAAGGCAGCGGTCTGGGTGGAGGGGGCGCTGTTGTCCACGCAGTCAAAGCCGGTATCCGGCCCCATGGCGCGGAACATGGGCGGGTTGTTGTCCCGGCGGCAGCCGTAATGGAGCTGCATCACCCAGCCGCGGGTCTGATACTCCTCCGCCATGGCGTTCATGAAGGCGAACTTGAAGATCGCCTCTTCCTCAGCGGTGGGCATTTTCCCGGCCAGGCGGGCGGCGAAGATCGCTTCCACCTGCTCCTCGGCGGCGGGGGCGTACATGACGTAGTTCAGCGCGTGATCGCTCAGGGTGCACTGATGGGCGGCGAAGTAGTCCAGCCGGATATGCAGGGCTTGCTTCAGCGCGGCAAAGGAGCCCACCGGGATGCCGGCGGCGGCGGACAGCTGCGCCAGGTAATCCGTCCAGGTGTCCTTCTCCAGGTTC
>CAMNCR010000114.1 GCA_946534455.1 uncultured Clostridia bacterium
CTGAGCGCAGGTATGAAAACAGGCCCTGATTTCAACTTGAAAAGCCGTTGTGCCTCCCGTATCATTTGGATCAGGGAAAGGCCTGCCCGAATTTTAAACAGAAGGATGGGATACGAATGGCTTACAGTCTGAATCAGGTCGCCATGATCACGGGGCTGACCACCCGAACCCTCAGAAATCATCTGAAGCAGGGACTGCTGCAGGGGGAAAAAGTGCAGGGAAACTGGAGCTTCTCCGAGGAAGCGCTGGATGCCTATATCGCGGAGCCGTCTGTCAAACAGGCGATCCTTGCCAGGCAGCACGCCGTTGTCTATGACTTTCTCGCGGATCCGTTTAAAAAGGAAAACCGGGCCTGCACCATTCTGGACTGCCCGGTATCCGCGGCGGAGGCCCTGGCCGTCGCGCAGTTCTTCGGGGCGGAGATCTCGGCCCACGGACAGGACATCGAGTTCCGGTATATCCAGGAAAAGCATTACGCCCGGTTCATTCTGGCCGGCGCCGAGGCGCAGGTTCGCGCGCTCATGAAGGCCTACTACGAGCGGTAATCTGCCCTATCTGTACGCGCTCCACCCATGGAGGGTTTTCCGGTTCAGCAGATACCCGGCGCCGGCGCCGACCAGGCCGCCCAGGACATGGGTCAGATTGGACACATTGTCCCGGACCGTAAGGCCGTCCCAGATCTGCTGTCCCAGATAGATCAGGGCCACCAGAATCACCGTCAGGGGGATTTCCCCTTCCCGGAACTCCGTGAAGGACGTCAGCAGAATAAAGGCGAAGGCGACGCCGCTGGCCCCCAGGAGAATCGTTCTGGGAAAGAGCAGATTATGAATCACACCCGTGATCAGGGCGGTGACCGCGATCACGAGCAGCAGGTTTTTCCACCCGTACTTTTCCTCCAGCGCCGGCCCCAGCAGCAGGATATAGGCCAGGTTGCCGACCAGGTGCGCCAGCCCGGCATGACCCAGCACGTGCGTAAAGAGGCGCAGATACATCAGCGGATCGGTCAGCGGCGCGGCGTGGGTCGAGAAAAGAAGCGCCGTGGCCGATTCCCCCGTCACGCTTCCCAGCAGCGTCGCCGCCGCGCATGCCAGCGAAAATCCAAGCACCAGCGGTGAATTGAAAGAGATCTTCAGCTTCCTCACAGTTTTTCGTACCTCCCCGGGCTGTCCTTCTGATGGATCGGCGATCTGTCTGTTCATCATGATACCATATCGGGCAGCAGCCTGCCACAGCCAAAAACATCCGGGGGACAGGTCTGCCGTGACCTGTCCCCCGGATTCTCTGTCCGTCCCTGCGGCACTTCGCCGCGGCAGCGCTCATTCAGGCTGCTGCTTTTTCAGCGCGCGCACCCCGCGGCCCAGCAGCCCCGGCAGCTCGCTGACCAGGAGCACCAGCAGGATCATGATCAGCGCATAGGCGTAGATTTCGCTGTATTCGCTGAAATAGGCGCTGGTATAGATCGCCTTTCCCAGCGAGTTCCGGGTCTGCACCAGGTATTCCGTCGTCACCACCAGCTTGATGCCCATGCCCACCGCGCTCTCAAACGCCTGCCGGAGATAGCCGGCCATCAGGGGCAGATAGACATGCCAGAGCACCCGGCCGTTCAGCGGGCTGTTCAGGCGGTAGACATCCTTCAGCTCCGGATCAATCCGCAGGCAACCCTCGCAGGCCGCCTCGCTGATCAGCGGCACCAGCATGATGACGGAGGCGATCAGCGGCACCTGCTCATACTTCACCAGCACCATGGTGATCACGATCAGAACGATCATCGGGGTCGAGCGGAGAAAGATCATGGTCGGCCGCATCAGCAGCCGGAAAAACCGGTTCAGCCCCTCGAGAAGACCGATGGCGATCCCCAGCACCGTGGAGATCGCCATGACTTCGACCAGGTGGCGCAGCGTAACGCCGATCTTCTGCCAGGTGGATCCTGTACCCAGCAGGCGAACGAAGGCGCGGAGAATCTCCGGCACAGCCGGAAAAACGATCCCGTCGCCCTTCATCCAGCCCGCCGCCTGCACCAGGCAGCCGATCAGGATCACCCCCAGGCACAGAGCCAGCGCATCCTTCGCCTTATTCCGCGCCATAGTAGAAATCATCCGCCGGCAGCTCTCCGCCAAACTGGCTCAGATCCACCGAGGCCGTTTCCTCAATCTGCTCTCTGGCCTCCTGCGCGCCGACGAAGCGGATCGCGCAGTGCGGAATCGCCGCGGCAGCCACCTTCGCGTTCGGCAGAATTTCCAGCGCGGCCGCCGCTTCCGCTACGGCTTCCACATCGCTGGTGCAGCGTTCCGCCGCGGCAGCAGCCGCCTCCAGGAAAGCCGCCACCAGCTGCGGATCCTTCTCCAGGGTTTCCGCGTTGACGAACAGCGCCGCCTGAGCATAGCCGTCCCGGCCCGTAGCCGCCTTGTACAGATCGTTCAGCGCGCAGCTGCCGATCTTGTCATTCTTCATGCGCGCCGCCGTCAGCGCGGGCTCCGCCGTCAGCACGATCGCTTCCGCGTCCGTCAGCAGCAGGCTCTGGGTCTCCGCGGCGCTGGCCAGATAGTTCACCGTCTCCGGCACGATGCCGTTCTGCTCGAGGGCATAGAGGGCGATGGAGGCATTGATCGTGTTCTCCCCGAAGAGGGTCACCGCGGCGCCGTTCATGTCCTCCGGCTTGAAGTCCTCCTTCTGAGAGGCGAAGTAGAGATTGCCCCAGGCCACCACGCCGCCCAGCTTATAGGTGGATTTTCCGGCCTTGTAGAGCTTCGCGCCGGCGTTCAGCGGCGCAATGATGAAATCCGCGGTCGCGTTGGCAAATTCAGCGGTAATGGTATCCGCGGCCACAAAGGTATACTGCTCCGGATGCTCCGCCGCCAGGGTCGCCAGGGCCAGCGCGGGCGCGCCGCCCGGGCAGGAGACCTTCACGCCGGAAAGATCAGCGGCCTCGCCGCCGGCAAAGGCGCACAGGGACAGCGTCAGGGCAAAGCAAAGCAGCATCGTCAGAAGTTTTTTCATTTTGGGGTTCCTCCTATCATCATAATTGATTGTCTCCGGCTTCGCCGCGCAGAACACGCGGCGAAGCCGGAGGAGTCATCCGTTCAATCCGGCGCTGGCGCGCAGGGGCTGCGTTCAGCCCTGCCGCTCCTTCTCCTCCCGGATTTCCTCCCGGTTTTCCCATTTCACCAGGATGGTCACCGCGGCGCGCATCAGCAGAATGGCGCAGGTCATGCCAATATCCGTCCAGCCCGGCGCCACAATCGTCTTAAGCACCTCGCTGCCCAGCAGAAAGCTGAGGCCGCTGGTCACGCCCTCCGTCAGCGCTTCATGACCCGCCTTCTTTTTCCGCTGCAGCATGCGCACCACGGCCAGGGCGGAATAGCCGATGATGATCAGCGCGCCAACCGCCTCCAGCACCAGAATCGCATAGCGTACCACCAGCTGAAAAGCCTGCTCCGCCACCTCGTACACGGCGGTCACCTCCTGCTCCGTCCTCTGTCTCCGTGCATTATAATCGTTTTTTGCGGCACAGACAAGCCTGGAATGCTTCCCCCCGGAAAAGAAAAGAGGCGGCCGGTGCAGAGGCTCCCCCCTTCCGCCTCAGGAAGGCATTGTCTTCGCTGCCTGATTATGCTATGATAAATGCGACTATGCAATCAATGCATCCGGAGACAGGAATCATGCTGAACACGCACATTATGGAGCTTCTCATTGCCGGAAACGATCATCGCGTGCTCTCCGCCAACGCGGAAGCCTGGTCGCTGGTGAATAACAATATTTTTCTGCCCATGGAGCATTTCCTGTCCCAGGACAGCAGGGAAGCTTTCTGCGCGCGCCTTTCCCGCGGTCAGGACGGATGGTTTCCGGTATTTTTTCAATCTGCGCCGGATCACCCCTATCTGATGCGGATTGAGCATCCGGGGGAGGGCGATGACGCCTCCCGGATGATCCGTCTGGTTCTGATCCAGTCGGATCAGGTGATTTCGGAGTTTCTGCTCCTCAATGCGCAGCTGTCCACCATGGAGGCCATGCTGTCCCTGTCCGAGGATGTGTTCTTTGAATATGATCCCGAGGCCAGAACGCTGTCCCTGCTGAACACGGCCCAGAGCCGGTATACCGCGGGCGTCCGTCCCTTCGATCCGTTCTGCGAGGAGCTCCGCGCCCAGTGCGCCGAGGCGGGCCTTCCGGAGCTGGAAACCTTCGTGGCGCATCTGGAGAACGGCTCTCCGCGCTTTCTGGTCACAATCCCGCAGAACCTGTTCAACAGCGACCCCTCCATCCCCTGCACGATGATCCGCGGGGTCCTCACCCGCCGCCGGGACGACCGCCGCACGGTGGTCGGCGTCATCCATCCGCAGCGCGCCAGAGGCCATGAGGATCCCGCTCAGACCTATGACCCGCTGACCGGCCTGTACACGAAGGATCATATCACCCGCCTGGCGGTCAACCGGATCGATCAGCTTCATGCCCAGGGCACGACCCTCGCCATCGTCGATATCGACTACTTCAAGCACGCGAACGATGCCTACGGCCATCAGTTTGGCGATCAGGTGCTCCGGGAGGCCGCCGCCATCATGGAGACCACCATCGGCAACCGGGGCATCATCGGCCGGATCGGCGGGGATGAGTTCCTGATTGTTTTCTACCGGATCTCGCTGGAGGATCTCCGCGCGCACCTGCGGAGCATCAAGAGCCTGATCAGCTCCGCCTTCCCCGATCGGGGACCCCGTCCGGATATGCCCATCACCGTCTCCATCGGCGCGGCCTCGTATCCGGGGGACGCCGCATGCTATCAGGATGTGTTCACCATTGCGGACTACTGCCTCTATCTGGCCAAGCAGAAGGGGCGCAACCGGTATGTTCACTATACCACGGAAAAGCATCCGCCCCTGGAGGAAATCCGGAAGATTCAGGCAGGCGGCGAACGCAACCTCATCTACGGCCGGGATGATCTTCCCCTGGGGGACGTGATCGTCCAGCTGCAGTATCTGATTCGCTACGGAAGCACGCCGCCTCCGCTGAGCTCGGTGCTCAACGAGTTCGCCTTCCGTTTCCAGATTCCGCTGGTGCTGCTGGGCGGCGGATCGCCCATCCGGCCGCTGCTGGCCTCCGGCGATCAGCGGTCCGACGGCGAAGCCGTCTGGGAAACGGTTCAGCCCTATCTGTTTCAGCCCCTTTCCTTCGCCCAGGGAGCCTTCCACGGCATGACCATCTTCAACCAGATTCCCCAGCTGAACGGGGACGCGGCGCCCTTCCGCGATGCCATGCTCAGCCGCGATGTGCAGGCGGCAATCTTCTGCCCCTTCACGGACCGGAACGGGCACATCGCCGTGCTGGTGCTTGCCTCACTGCACAGGCCGGTTTTCTGGAACGAGCAGCATCTGCCCTATTACCGTCTGATGATCGACATGCTTGCCCAGTATGTCATCGGAGAGTAGCCGCAAAAAGAGCCATCCGCCTTTCGGATGGCTCCTTCGCGCTCAGGGCGGGTCACTTCACAAAGTCCTCCCGCGCGGGGGTGAAGATGTCCAGCAGCATGCCTGCCTCCACGCAGACCGTGCCGTGAACCAGGCCGCCGGGAACGATGATCGAATCCCCGGGCATCAGCTCCGTGGTTTCTCCCTCCACCGTATAGAGGAATTTGCCGCTGAGCACATAGCTGCACTGCACGTGGGGATGCGTGTGAGGCGCTCCCTCCGTGCCCTTGTCAAATCCAACCTCCACCGCCATCAGCTGATCGTTCCACGCCAGCACCCGGCGGGTGTTGCCGCCGCCCAGATCCTGCAGAGAGGTTTCCCCGTGATGCCTGACAATTCCCTTCATGATCCCCGTTCCTCCTTCAGATTTCAAGCCCTGGGCCTGTTAGCCAGCAGGGTTTTTTTACATTTGCTCTTTCCCATGCCCCGGTAGATGGTTTCCCACACCCGGGCATCCGAGGCGCTGCTCTGCCCGTCGGGAATCAGATAGGCCCGGACCGGGCTGGCGTACAGATAGACGCATCCCCGCGCCCGGTAGGCCTGCGCCGCCTCTCCCCAGGGGAGCGTCACCGCCTCCCCCGCCTTCTGATCGTTCACGACGGTGAAATCCCGGCTGCGCAGCGTGACGGTGTACACCCGGCGCCCTTCCCTGCCCAGCTTCCATTTCTCCGCCTGGACGTTGACCTGGGACAGGAACATGCCGATGTACACGATGGGCAGGCCCAGCCCCACCGCCAGCAGCACCGCCGCGATCATGCCGGACTGCGGTTTGCGCGCCAGCAGCGCGACAAAGGCGAAGGCGCAGAGGATCAGCGCAAACACTGCGGGCTTCACCCAGCGCTTCCGCAGGCGCAGCATATCAAAGCGCGCAAAGCGCCGAAAGGTCTTCTCATTCAGCTTGACGGGAATCACGATGTCCTGTCCTGATGCCATCGGTCATCCTCCTTTTTCCTGATCCGCATCTCATTTTTTGTCCCGTCCCGCGGCATCCGCTCCCGGCCCGGGACATGATCAGACTCATTATAGCAGTCCGCCCCCGCCTGTCAAGCAACGATTCCGCCCGGTGTCACGCCCCTCCCGCCGCGGAAAACCGGCCCGCTTTCTCCCGGTCTCTTCTGCCCGCCGAGCGCCGCCGTGCCGGACTGGCCGGGGGAGGGCCGGAACCCTCCCGGTCTGTCCCTGGATTTGATGAAAAAAAGCATGGACTTTTTGGGGCATTTATGATAGGATTTGTTTCGGTTGATAAATCATCATTCTTTGTCATGGAAGTATTCCTTTCCCCTTTGTCTCGAAAACGGCTGAGCCGTTTTTAAGAGTGCGGATTTCCGCGCGAAATTATTATCAGGAGGCTTCAACCATGAAAAAACTCATCGGCCTGTTCCTTGCCCTGATCATGCTCGTCAGCTGCACCGCGGCGCTGGCGGATGATCCCATCACCCTGACCTATGCTGAAGTGAACCCCATCGAGGGCACCATCGTCGGCGAACTGGCGACCGCCTTCAAGACCAAGGTGGAAGAGCTCTCCGGCGGCTCCGTGCTGATCGACATCCAGGCCAGCGGCGTGCTGGGCTCTGAAGACCAGATTCTGGACAACCTGCTGGGCGGCGGCAACGTGACGGACATCTGCCGTATCTCCGCTTTCGCGCTGAGCCAGTATGGCTGCACCAAGGCCACCCTGCTGTCCCTGCCCTATGTGTTTGAGAACCGGGATCATTTCTGGAACTTCGCGACCAGCGATCTGGCCAAGGAAATCCTGAATGAGCCGCAGACCATCGGCCTGCCCCTCCGCGGCCTGTGCTACGGCGAAGAAGGCTTCCGTCATTTCTTCTTCAAGAACGAAGTGACCGACATCAACAGCCTGAAGGGCCTGAAGATCCGCGTTTCCTCCGACCCGGTCATGACCGGTCTGGTTACCAGTCTGGGCGCCTCCGCCACCACCGTGCCCTTCACCGAGCTCTACAGCGCGCTGCAGACCGGTGTTGTGGACGCTGCTGAGCAGCCCACCGCCAACTACAAGTCCAACGCCTTCCAGGAAGTGGCTCCCTACTTCATGATGGATGGTCACACCCTGGGCGCCGTGCAGCTGGTCATCACCGACAACGCGTGGGCCAAGCTGTCCGAGGAGCAGCAGGGCTGGATCCAGGAAGCTGCCGACTACGCTTCTCAGGTTTGCCGCGAAGTCAGCGAATCCAAGGAAGCTGAAGTGCTGGAAGCTCTGAAGGCCGAAGGCGTGACCGTGATCGAAGTCGCTGACAAGACTCCCTGGGTCGAGGCTGTCAAGGACGTCGTGGCCGCGAACATCAACGGTGAAGATGCGACCTACGAAGCCATCCTGGCGATGAAGTAATACATCTTTCACGTCTGATTCCCGGGGATGTGGGGAGCTCCCCACATCCCTTTTCTATGCTTGAAATCAAGGAGGGGTTCCCATGGCTGAGGCGCATGTACCGGCCTTTTTCCGGAAGCTGGAAAAAATCAAACCCCTGTACGACTGGACTTACAAAATCCTGATGTTCATCTGCCGTATCCTGCTGATTGGCGACATCGTCATCACGGTCTGGTCCGTCGCTGGGCGTTACATTCCCTTCATTACCGACCCTCACTGGAGTGAGGAGATCGTCCTGACCCTGATGGTCTACATGACGGTGCTTTCCGCCAGCCTGGCCATCCGCAAGGCGGCGCATATCCGCATGACCGCCTTCGACCGCTATCTGCCGTCCAAGGTCATCAAGACCCTGGATCTGATTGCGGACATTGCCGTGCTGGTGCTCGGCGTGTATCTGGTCATCTACGGCTTCGCCTTCTGCAACTCTCCCCTGAGCCTGCGGGGCAAGTATGCCTCCCTGCCCGGGCTGAGCAAATTCTGGCAGTACCTGCCGGTGCCCGTTGCCGGCATCAGCATGATCATCTTTGAACTGGAGCAGATCTTCCGGCATCTGGAAGCCTTCTGGCTCCCGGACAAGAAAGAGGAGGCGAAATAAGCATGGATCCGGAAACCTTATCCACGATCATCCTGCTGGGCAGCTTCCTGGTCATGATCCTGCTCCGGTTCCCCATCGCCTATGCGGTCGGTCTTTCCACCCTGTTCTGCATGATGTCCATGGGGCAGGCCCTGCAGACCATCTCACAGCAGATGGTCAAGGGCGTCTGGTCCTTCTCGCTGATGGCTGTTCCCTTCTTCATTACCATGGGCGTGCTCATGGGCACGGGCGGCATATCGGATAAGCTGATCGCCCTGGCCAACTCCCTGGTGGGCTGGATGCGCGGCGGTCTGGCCATGGTGAACATCGTGGCGTCCTACTTCTTCGGCGGCATTTCCGGTTCCGCCTCCGCGGACACCGCCTCCCTGGGCTCCATCCTGATCCCCATGATGGTGGACGAGGGCTATGATGCCGACTTCTCCACCGCCGTCACCATCACCTCCTCCTGCGAGGGTCTGCTGGTGCCGCCCTCCCACAACATGGTCATCTATGCGACGACGGCCGGCGGCATCTCCGTGGGCGCCCTGTTCATGGCGGGCTACCTGCCCGGCGCGATCCTGGCGATCTCCCTGATGGTCGGCTCCTACATTATTTCCGTCAAGCGGAATTATCCCAAGGGAGAGCGCTTCTCCCTCAGGAACTTCGTCCGGCAGCTGGGCAAGAGCATCTGGGCCCTGCTGGCGGTGCTGATCGTGGTGGTCGGCGTCGTGGGCGGCGTCTTCACCGCCACGGAATCCGCGGCCATCGCGGTGGTATACTCCCTGTTTGTGTCCGTGTTCATCTACAGGGGCCTGAACTGGAAGGGCGTCTGGAAGAGCCTGGAGGGCTGCGTGGAAACGCTGTCCATCGTGCTGATCCTGATCGCCTTCTCCGCCGCCTTCGGCAACTGCCTGACCCTGCTGCATGTGCCGGCCAAGGCCGCGCAGCTGATCACCTCCATTTCCTCCAGCCCGATCGTGGTCGCGCTGCTGCTGAACCTGATCCTGCTCATCCTGGGCATGATCATGGACATGGCGCCCATCATTCTGATCGCCACGCCCATCCTGCTGCCCGTCGCCACCTCCATCGGCATCAACCCGATCCAGTTCGGCATCATGGTGGTGCTCAACTGCGGTATCGGCCTGCTGACGCCGCCCGTCGGCGCGGTGCTGTTCATCGGCTCCGCGGTAGCCAAGCGGCCCATGGAAAAGGTGGTCAAGGCGACGCTGCCCTTCTATCTGTGCATGCTGGTCGCCCTGCTGCTGATCACCTTCATTCCGCAGATCAGCCTGTGGCTGCCCCAGATCACGGGTTACAACATCTGATCCCTGCAGCGGGCGGAATCCTCCGCCCGCTGTTTCTTTCTTGACACTCATTTTTTGCCATGATATCCTCGTAACAGCCTCTGTTTTCCCCATCGGATTTGAAAGGATGATCGATTCCCATGAAAAAGTTTATGGATCAGGACTTCCTCCTGAACACCGAAGCCGCCCGCGTTCTGTATCACGAAGCGGCGCAGGACTGCCCCATCATCGACTACCACTGCCATCTGAGCCCGAAGGAAATCTGGGAAGATATCCGCTATGACAACATCACCCAGGTGTGGCTCGGCGGCGATCATTACAAGTGGCGCCTGATGCGCTCCGCCGGCGTGCCGGAGCGGTTCATCACCGGGGACGCGAGCGATCATGAGAAGTTCCTCAAGTTTGCCGAGGTGCTCAGCCGGGCCATCGGCAATCCGATCTATCACTGGAGCCATCTGGAGCTGCGCCGCTTCTTCGGCTATGAGGGCGTGCTGAATCCCCAGACCGCCGAGGAGGTCTGGCAGCTGACCCGGGAGAAGCTCCACAGCGAAGGCTTCTCCAGCCGCGGGCTGATCATGATGAGCAACGTGGACACCATCTGCACCACCGACGACCCCATCGACACCCTGGAGTATCATGAAAAGCTGGCCGCGGACAAGTCCTTCCCGGTGACCGTGCTGCCGGCCTGGCGCCCGGATAAGGCCATGAACCTGGAGAAGGACACCTGGACGGATTACCTGGCGCAGCTGTCCGCCGCCGCCGGCATCCCGGTGGGCTCCTTTGCCGCGCTGAAGCA
>CAMNCR010000115.1 GCA_946534455.1 uncultured Clostridia bacterium
AAGCGGCAGTCCCCCTCCGGGGCGTACATCACGTGGGGCAGGGATGAGTCGTAATACACGCTGTCGCCGGGGGCGAGCAGCAGCTCATTCCCGCCCAGAATAATTCGGAGATACCCGTCCAGCACATAGTCGAACTCCTGGCCCTCATGGCTGTGCGCCTGCTTGACGACGCCGGGGGAATCCTTCTCCACGGTGACGATAAAGGGCTCGGCCAGCTTATGGGAGAAGTTATAGGCCAGGTGCTGATAGTGATACTGCTTCCGCCGGTCAAAGGCGAGCCCCTTGCCGTTGCGGGTGAGGATATAGCCGCGGAGCTTGGGGCTCTCCCCGGTCAGCAGATCGGAAATGTCCACGCCCAGGGTTTCGGCAATATTGAACAGGTGGGAAAAGGAAAAATCCTTTTCACCCTTTTCATACTCGATATAGTCCTCCAGCGGAATGCCGGAGCGGGAGGCGACCTCCTCCTGGCTGAGACCGAGGATATCCCGCAGGTCCGTAATGCGCAGGGCGATCATCTGAATCTGATTCATGAGCATCCCTCTATCCATGTAAAATCATTGGCCAAACGGCTGGCGCTATGCTATCATAAAGCCGGTTGAAAGGCAAGCGCGGGGTTTGGATTTTCCCTGTTTTCAATGCCGGTGTGAACAGGAATGCATGGGGAGGGAAGAGCGTGGACGAGCTGACGCTGCGGCGGGCGCGCGCGGGGGATACAGAGGCCTTCGAGCAGCTGATGACGCCGCTGGAGCCGCGGATCTGGCGCATCTGCTGGCACTATCTGGGAGAGCGGGAGGCCGCCTCGGACTGCGCGCAGGAGGCCATGGTCCGCATCTGGCGCGGGCTGGGAAGCTACCGGGAGGACAGCAGCCTGGAAAGCTGGGCATTCCGGGTGGCGGCGAATGTCTGCCTGGACGAGCTGCGGCGGCGGAAGCGGCATCCGAGCGAATCCCTGGAGCCGCTGCGGGAGAAGGGCTTTGATCCGGAGGACCGGGGGCCCGGGGTGGAGGCGCAGGTCATCGCCCGGGAGCAGAAGGAGCGGCTCAGGGAATGCATCGCCCGCCTGCCGGAGGATCAGCGGGAGGCGCTGGTGCTGACGCAGCTGGAAAACGTGCCCTACGAACAGGCGGCGGCGACGCTGGGCACGACGGAGGGCACGATCAAGAGCCGGGTGAACCGGGCGAAGGCGCGGCTCAGGGAATGGATGTCCGGGGAGGCGGAGAAGGAACCTTCCTCCCGCCGGAGCGTCCAACAGAGAGAAAGGAGGGGAGCGAAATGACGGAACGGAATGAACGGCTGATCCGGGAAGGGGAGCCGGAGGCGTCCGCGGATCCGGAGCGCTTCCTTCCGGAGATGGACGCGCTGCTGGCGGAGATGGCGGAGGATGCGCCGGAGATGCCCGCGGACTTCCATGAACGCTGGACGCAGGCCGTGCGGGCGGAGGCTGCCGCGCCGGCCGGACCGGAACAGAAAGCGACCCGGCCGCGCCGGGGCTGGACGGTGCAGGCGCGGCGCCTGGCGGGTGCCGCGGCGGTGATGATCTTCCTGATCGGGGGTACGCTGCTGAGCCGGGACTCCCTCCGGGAGAAGACCCTGCAGACGACCGCGGTGCAGGCGCCGCGAACGGAAAGCGCTGGGCATGAGGAGGCGCCGGCCGCGGCGGGCGAAAGCGCTGCGGAGAGGGCCGGGGAGGCGGAAACGGCCGCCGCGGAAGCGGACGCTGCCCACCTGACCTATGCCGCCGGGGAGGCGGCCGAGGCGGATGAGGCCGCGGCGATGGAGGACACGGATGCGGCTGTGCCGATGGAGGAGCTGGAGGAGGCCGCGCCCATGAGCGTGAATTCCTTCCTGATGACGGACGCGGACAGCGGAACCGTCACGGCGGACGGGGCGCTGGCCGGAACGGCGAAAAGCGCGCAGATGAAGGAAGCCGCTCCCGCGGAGGAGAGCGCGGCGGGAAGCGCCCGGATGGAAGCGGAGGAGCCGCAGGCTGATGCGCCTGCAGCGGCCGCCGAAGAAGAGGCCGGGGCCGTGCCGGAGACGGACGCGGAAGAGCGCGCCGGGGAGGAGCAGCCGGAGACGGAAAACGCGCTGCTGCGCTTTCTGCGGGATCTGGGCGCCTTTGCCGGACGCATGGGACCCGTGCTGGCCGGCGCGGCGGCGCTGTGGGCTGCCGCGGAGGGCGCGCGGCTCATCCGGAGAAGGCGCGGGCGTCATTGACTTTTCCCGCGGAAAACAGGATAATAAATCAGATGCGCTGAGGCGAACGGGGCGGCCGTTCCCGACGGCGGGATATACGGAAAGGTGCGTTGAAAAACATGTTTGAAGTGGAGCGTCTCCGGGATCCGGGGTACTATCGGGAAAACAGGCTGGATGCCCATTCGGATCACGGGTTTTATCTGTCCGAGGCGGAGCGGGACGGGGGCGACATGTCCCTGCGCTGCAGCCTGAACGGACTGTGGAAGTTCTTTTACGCGGTGAACCCCGGGCAGGTGATTCCGGGCTTTGAGCAGCCGGAGTATGACTGCCGGGGCTGGGAGAGCATCCATGTGCCGGCGCACATGCAGATGGAGGGCTACGGCGCGCCGCAGTACGCCAACACGGAATACCCCTGGGACGGGCAGGAGGATCTGCAGCCGGGGGACATTCCCACGCGGTTTAACCCCGTGGGCTGCTACGTGCGGCATTTTCAGCTGCCGGAGCGCATGCGCGGCCGGCGGGTGTTCATCTCCTTCCAGGGAGCGGAGAGCTGCGTGGCCGTATGGCTCAACGGAAAGTATATCGGCTTTTCCTCGGACAGCTTCACGCCCCACGAGTTTGAGCTGACGGAGGCCCTGGTGGACGGGGAAAACAAGCTGGCCTGCCGGGTGTACCGCTGGTGCGCCGGGAGCTGGCTGGAGGATCAGGACTTCCTGCGCTTTTCCGGCCTGTACCGGGATGTTTATCTCTACGCGATTCCCGAGGCCCATGTCTGGGATCTGCGGGTGACGGCGGAGCCCGAGGAGGGCACCGGGGACGGGCTGCTGACCTGGCAGGCCCGGGTGGACGCGCCGGCCGGCAGCCGGCTGACCGTGACGCTGCGCGGCTGCGACGGCGCCGTGGAGGAGGAAGCCTGGGACGCGGACGGAGACCGGGTGTGCGGCCGGATCCGGGCCCGGCGGCCCCAGCTGTGGTCCGCGGAGGATCCGGCGCTGTATGACCTGGATCTGGCGCTGACCGCGCCCTCCGGAGAAACGGAATACATCCGGCAGCGGGTGGGCTTCCGGAAAATCGAAATCCGCGGAGGCGTGATGCGGGTGAACGGCGTGCGGGTCGTGTTCAAGGGCGTGAACCGGCACGACTTCTGCGGAGAGACGGGGCGGGCCGTGCCCGCGGAGAAGATCCGCGAGGCGCTGCTCCTGATGAAGCGGAACAACATCAACGCCATCCGCACCAGCCACTATCCGAACACCAGCGCGCTCTATGCCCTGTGCGACGAGCTGGGCCTGTATGTGATCGACGAGAACAACATGGAGAGCCACGGCATGTGGGACCGGTGGTTCCAGGGCCGGATCGGCTTTGAGGACATGGTGCCCGGCAACCGCATGGAGTGGGCGCCGCTGCTGCTGGACCGGGTGCGCTCCCTGGTGGAGCGGGATAAAAACCATCCCTGCGTGCTGATCTGGTCCTGCGGGAACGAGAGCCTGTCCGGCCAGGTGATTCTGGAGATGACGCGGGAATTCAAGCGGCTGGATCCCACCCGCCTGGTGCACTACGAGGGGGATTCCCACATGCCCGGGGAGATGCGGGTGCGGGATGTGACGGACATTGAGAGCGAGATGTACACCCCCGCCGCGAAGATCCGCGAATATCTCCGGGAGCACCGGGAGAAGCCCTTCATCCTCTGCGAATATACCCATTCCATGGGCAACTCCAACGGCGCGATGCACAAGTATACGGAGATGGCCTATGAGGAGGAGCTGTATCAGGGCGGCTTCATCTGGGACTTTATGGACCAGGCGCTCGTGACCCGGGGCCGGTTTGACCGGGATACCCTGCTCTACGGCGGGGACTGGGGCGACCGGCCGACGGACGGCATTTTCTGCGGCAACGGCATCGTCTTCGCCGACGGGCGGGAGACCCCGAAGCTGCAGGAGGTCAAATACAATTATCAGAACATCGTGGCCCGGGTGAGCCGGGACGAGATCCGGATCATCAACCGGCACATGTTCACCTCCACCGCGGCGTACCGCTGCGTGGTGACCCTGGCGCGGGACGGACGAATCGTGGCGGAGACGGAGATGGAAACGGACGTGGCGCCGCTGAGCGAGACGGTGGTGCCGATGCCCTTCCCGGAGCAGACGCTGCCGGGCGAATACGCGGCGACGGTGAGCTTCCGCCTGCGCGGAGATACGCCCTGGGCGGACGCCGGGCATGAAATCGCCTTCGGCCAGGGGGTCTGGCAGGTGGCGGGAGAAGCGGCGGAGCGGACGGCGCAGCCCGCGCTGCAGTACATGGACAGCCCCTGGAACATCACCGTGCGGGGAGAGCATTTCTCCGTCATGTTCAGCCGGCTGACCGGCGCGCTGAATTCCTACCGCTGGGGGAACGCGGAGCTGCTGAAGACCCCGCTGATGCCCAATTTCTGGCGGGCGCCCACGAACAACGACAACGGCAACCGCATGCCCCAGCGCTATGCCCAGTGGAAGATCGCTTCGCTGTACGTGCGGGCCGGGCTGGACCGGGAGCACGCGAAGCGGAACAGCGGAGAGCGGCCCGTCCGGGAGGCGGACGGCAGCGTATCCTTCAGCATGATCTACGATCTGCCGACCCAGCCCGCGGCCAGCTGCCTCGTGACCTACCGGGTGCGCCCCTGCGGCCGGGTGGATGTGACGCTGCGGTACGATCCCGTGGAGGGCCTGGGAGACATGCCGGAATTCGGCATGATCGCGGGCCTGGAGGCGGAATATGACCGGGTGCGCTTCTACGGCCTGGGTCCGGCGGAAAACCATACCGACCGCCGGGAGGGCGCGCGGCTGGGCATCTGGGATTACCGCGCGGCGGAGAACCTGACGCCCTATCTGCTGCCCCAGGAGAGCGGCAACCGCACCGGCATCCGCTGGGCGGAGGTGACGAACAGCCGGGGCCAGGGGCTGCGCCTGTGGCTGAACGGCGGGGAGTTTTCCGCGCTGCCCTGGACGCCCCACGAGATTGAAAACGCGGCCCACAGCTTTGAGCTGCCGCCGGTGACGAAGACCGTGCTCAAGGTCAGCCGCCAGCAGATGGGCGTGGGCGGGGACGACAGCTGGGGCGCGAGGACGCATGAGGAGTATTTGCTGGATGTCAGCAAACCACAGGAATTCAGGTTCTCTTTCCAGGGAATTTGAATGCATGAATACGGACAGCGGGAGAAACGATCATGAATACGATGAACCGCAAGGCATACCTGGAGGAGATTGACCGGGTGAACCGGGAGGGCCG
>CAMNCR010000116.1 GCA_946534455.1 uncultured Clostridia bacterium
CCTGCGCTCCGGCGGCGGCCTTCACGGCCTCCGGATCCGTCAGACCGTCCTCCTCCTGGGGCTTCCGGCTGAAGATCCGGCTCTTCCAGCCCCGGTCGGGCTTCGGCTGGGCCTCCGCCTCCTGCTTCCGGCCGAAAATCCGGCTCACGTGGTTCTGATCGGTCACCTGCTGCATTTCCATCTGCTGCTGCCAGGCGGCCACGCTGCTCTCCGAGGCGGCTCTTCCGGCGGCCACCTGCCGGGCGGTCTGCGCCGGGCTTCCCGGCATGGCCGCGGGCCGGGCGGGACCGGGCTGGGCGCTCTGCGCGCCCTGCTGCCGGGCCACCTGGGCGCTCTGCTGCTGCGCAATCATCTGCCGCTGCTGCGCCTCCCACATTTCCCGCTGCCGCGCCTGCTCCTGCTGCCAGGCCATCTGCTGGGCCTCGTTCTGCTGCCGCTCCGCCCGCTGCTGCTCCCGCAGCCGTCCGGCCTGGCCCGTGACGATGGCCCGGATCCGGGCCGGCGTCAGATTCAGGCTCATGAGCAGCAGGAAGGCCGTCGCCGCGAAGGTCAGCACGCCCCCCAGAAAGGATCCCAGAAAGCGATCCAGCGGCCAGGCAAAAATGACGCCCACCGCGCCGCCGCTCCAGTGATGCGCCGCGCCGTCCCGATAGGCCCCATGAATGGCCTCGCCCCATTCACTGCCCGGGGACAGGGAGCCGTAGGCGTTTTTCACATAGGTCAGATAGCCCGCCGTCGCCGTATGGGTGATCAGCACCAGAAAGGCGCAGAAAAAAATCATGGCCAGAAACGCGTACACCCAGGGCATCACCGGCGCCCGGCGCTGCGTGGACCAGATCATCAGAATGCCCGCCCAGACCGGCAGAATCGGAATCAGATACGCGGCGCCTCCGCACAGACCGAAGCTGATTTCCCGCAGACCGGTAAAAATCTGCCCCTGCATCTGCAGGATCACCGCCAGAAAAATGACCACGCCCAGCGCGATCAGCGCCAGGCCGGCCAGAAAGCGGAGCGCCAGCGTATCCGCCGAATAGGTCGGGGCACGCCGTTTTCCCTCCGTCCGTTTTTGTGTCATAGGTCCTCCCATTTCTCTTCTACTTTATTCCTGGAGCAGCACGCAGCTCAGCAGGCCCTCCTCATCCGCGTAAAGGCACAGCCGGTGCTCTCCCCAGGCATAATAATCGCATTCACCCGCCGGCACCCGCCACTGCTCCGCCGCTTCCTCCGTCACCGTCACGGTGGTTTCCGGCTCGCCCAGCTCCGCGCGCCAGGCCTCCTTCGCCGTTTGCCCGATCCGCAGTCCCCACACGCAGCCCTGATTGAGGCGGATTCCCTCCACCCGGCTGTTTTCCCAGTCCCGGGTCAGGTTATCCGTCAGCAGCTGCACCTGCTGAAAGTCCGCTCCCTCCAGCGAAAACAGGCGGCCTCCGGCATACAGATCCGGATCCGTCAGCAGGGGAAAGCGGTCCGTGATTTCCTGCAGGGCATCTCCCAGGCGGGCCGGGATATCCGGAAAGGCGCCCGCCTCCGTCATGCGCCGCAGCGCCTCCGCGGAGGCGGAATCCAGCCGCAGCTGCTGATCGATTCCCGCGCGCTCAAGCACGCTGCCCTCCCGCAGATCCAGATCCTCCTCCAGATCGCTCCAGGCCAGGCGCACCGATCCGGCATGCTCCGTCAGGGTGCTCAGCTGGCGGGCGGGGTAGAGAAGGATCAGCCCCGGCTTCGTCAGGCGGAAGCCCTCGGGCAGCGGCGTGAGCTCGCTGCTCTGCAGATGATCGCTCAGCTCGGGCGCGATTTTTTCCTCCAGCAGGGTCTCGATCCGGCCGCGCAGGGCCGCCTCGTCCCCGGTTAAGTCCGCCCAGGCGACCTGTCGCTCCTCGGCCAGATCCACCGTCGCCCAGGTCCAGGCATGCTCCCAGCGGCCCGTGTTCAGGGCGCCCTCCGCGGAAACCGCGCAGGAGAAGATGTCTCCCAGCACGCCGCCCTCCCAGGTCACCCGGAGGGAGCCGCCGGAAATCAGCTGGCTGATCCGGGTCAGGTAGTCCGGTATTTTCGTCTCCTCCCGGATCATTTCATTGATCCGGTCCAGCGCCTCCTCATCCTTTCCGCCGGAAAGCACCGGATAGGCGAGGCTGTTTTCCATGAGCTCCAGCCCATCTGTTTCTATATGCCATTCCTCCGCGGGCGCCTGCCCCAGCAGACCGCAGAGCGTCAGAACGCAGATCAGCATCACCGGAACACGGAGAATTTTCATGGTTTACCTTCCTCCATTCTCATGATGTGCCTCGTGTGCGAGTATACATCACTTTTATTTGAAGGGCAAGCGCGGGCGCGTTTTGACATCGCCCCGTTCCTTCATTATAATAACGGTACATTTCCCTGAATTGATCCGCCTGGGAGGAGTTTGCCTTGAAACGCTGGAAAAAGCCGCTTCATCTGAGCCTGCGCCTGATCACCGGCATGCTGTGCGGCCTGCTGCTGATCCTCACCGGGGTGGCGCTGATCCTGGCCCGGCCGGATGCGCCCTCCGAATCCGCCCCGCAGCCGGTGCTGACCCAGGAGGCGCCCCTGACCGCCTCGGAGGAGCTGGAGCTGAAGGATCTGGCGGAGCATTTTCCCGTTTCCTTCATGAGCTTTCTGTCCGGCTCCGGCCTGCAGTTTCTGTCGGCCTCCGTGGAAAGCGTTCCCTTTGAGGGGGGCTTCGGCCGCAGGCTCTTAAGCCGCTGGGGGACCGGGGAGGGAGAAACGGTTCTGCTGGAAAGCATCTATCCGGCCCGGGCCCTGTCCCTGATCACCGATCCCGCGTTTCACTTCAGCGGCGTCAGCGGGCCCACCCTCTTCGGCCAGCCCTCCGTGCGCATGGAGAGCGCCGATCACCTCCGCCTGCATCTTCAGACGGAAAGCGGGCTCTATGTCTGCACGCTTCCCCTGTCCGCCGCCGGCAGGCTCGGCGACCTGGTCCGGTCCCTTCAGCTGTTTTCCATTTCCCGGGAGTAAGATCCGGGATCTTTTTTTCCCACTTTTCGCCGCTCTTCGATTTTCTCCGAATGCAGAATGTTCCACGTGGAACATTTTTTTTGATTCCCATCCGGAGAAGCCCGGCTCCGCCGGGGGTTCTCCGGGCCCCGAAGGGCGCCATTTCGGGATCATCCACCTTTTGAACAACTTTTCCACAATGTGGGATCGTTGAAAAATAAGCCTTTGCGGCCTGTGCAACGGAATGTCTGTGGAAAACTGTGAATTTCGCAACAGTTTCTTTCACAAAGAATGCCACACCGTTTTGCACTTCCCGGGCGGACACTCCCTTTTCAAAAATCTTCATCGATGCTATAATCAACAGCGGTTTTGAAAGCCCATGATTTTAAACGCCTGAGCCCGGTCCCGCCCTGTGGAAAAGTCGCAGGCCGGCCGCCCGGAGGACGACGGAGGCTCCGCGAGGCCCGGACAGGGCCCGACGGAGAAGCAGAAAGGAAAACACGTGGAAAAATATAAGGTTGGCGCCATTTCCCTGGGCTGCAACAAAAATCGGGTGGATACGGAGGCGGCCCTCGGCCTGTTGAAAAGCTCCGGCTTTTTATTCACAGATCATCCACAGGAGGCGGATATTCTGCTGGTGAACACCTGCGGCTTTATCGAATCCGCCAAGCAGGAATCCATCGATACGATTCTGGAAATGGCCTCCTACAAGGAAACGGGCGCCTGCCGGCTGCTGGTGGTCACGGGATGCCTGGCCCAGCGGTATCAGGAGGAGCTGATGCGCGAAATTCCGGAGATTGATCTCCTGCTGGGGGTCAATCAGTACGAATCCCTGCCGGAGGCCATCCGCAGGGCGCTGGACGGAAAGCGGATCAGCAGCTGTCAGGATGATTTCCATTATTTTGAGCAGTCCCGGGTGCTGACCACCCCCTCCTATTCCGCCTATATCCGCATCGGCGAGGGATGCTCGAACCGCTGCTCCTTCTGCGCGATTCCGCTGATTCGCGGCCCCTATCGCAGCCGCGGGAAGGAACAGATTCTCAGCGAGATGCGCCAGCTGGCGGAAGCGGGGGTCCGGGAGCAGATTCTCGTGGCCCAGGATACGACAAAATACGGCGTCGATTTTCCCCAGCGGATCACCCTGGCCCAGCTGATGCGCGAGGCCGCGGAGACCGAGGGCCTTGAATGGCTCCGGGTGCTGTACTGCTATCCGGACGAAACCACGGAGGAGCTGCTGGACCTGATCGCCGGTCATGACCGGATCTGCTCCTATCTGGATCTGCCGATTCAGCACATCAACTCGGACATTCTCCGCTCCATGCGGCGCCGCGGCACCCGGGAGGATATCGTCCGCTGCGTCCGGGGCGCCAGGGCCCGGGGGCTGACCCTCCGCACCAGCATCATCGTCGGCTATCCCGGAGAAACCGAGGATCAGTTCCGGGAGCTGCTGGATTTCGTGGAGGAGGCGCAATTTGACAGATTGGGCGCTTTCATGTATTCTCCTGAGGAAGATACCCCGGCGGAAAAAATGCCAGACCAGATCCCGGAGGAAGTGAAGCAGGAGCGCTTCGACCGGCTGATGACGCTGCAGCAGCGCGTTTCGCTGGAGCGGAACCGGCTGCGCGTCGGCCAGAGCGAAAGGGTGCTGATCACGGATGTGGATCCCGGGCGGAAAACGGCCCTGGGCCGCAGCCAGCACGAGGCGCCGGAGACGGACGGAGAAATCCTGATCCGCTATCACGGAGACGCTCCGGTCATCGGCCAGTTTGCCCGCGCCACCATCACCGAGGCCGGTCCCTACGATCTGACAGCAGAAATCAGGTGAGAAAATGAATCTTCCCAACAGGCTCAGCATTCTTCGCGTACTGCTCATTCCTCCGATGGTGATTTTTCTGTATCTGTCCGGCAGCTGGTCCCGCTGGGCGGCGCTGGCGGTGTTCGTCATCGCGTCCCTGACGGATTTTCTGGACGGCCATCTGGCCCGGAAGAACAACTGGATCACCGATTTCGGAAAATTCATCGATCCCCTGGCGGATAAGCTGCTGGTGCTTTCCGCGCTGATCATGATGATTCATCTCCGGCAGCTTCCCGCCTGGCTGGTGCTGGTGATTCTGGCCCGGGAGCTGGCCGTGGACGGCCTGCGGCTGGTGGCGGTCACGCAGGGAAAGGTCATCGCGGCCGGCATGCCCGGCAAGATCAAAACCTTTTCCCAGATGATCCTGATCATCTTCCTGATGGCCACGGGCACGCCGGCCTTCTCCACCTGGCCCGGCGGCATTCTGGCAGGGTGGGTGGTGTGTATCACGATCTACAGCGGCATCGTCTATTTCACGCAGAACCGGTCCGTGTTCTCCTGAGGTTCATCCACAGGGCTGTGGATCATCCCGCGGAAGATGCACAGAATGATGCACACCCCTGCGCCTTGATTCAACGGAGCTTCAGACATTATTCACAGAATTCACACCCCTTACGATTACGATAACGACTATTATCTTATATTATTATTATCATCAGCATCAGATCAGAAAGAAGAGGATGAAGCATGATTTTCACGATGAACAATCAGAGTTTGCTGGAGGGACTGTCCATTGTCACCCGGGCGCTGGCTCCCAGATCCTCCAAGCAGATTCTGGAGGGCGTGTTTCTGACCGCTCACGAGGACCGGGTCACGATGGTGTGCTCCGACGGGAACTTTTCCATTACCTATACGGATGAGGCGGCGGTTTCGGAGGAGGGCACCGCGGTGCTGCCGGGCCGGCTGTTTCTGGAGCTGATCCGCAAAATGCCGGCGGGGGACGTGAAAATCTCCGTGACCGATCAGCGCTCCGCCACCATTCGCTGCATGAACAACCGGAGCAGCGTGGCCGTCATGAACGCGGCGGAGTATCCGGAAATTCCCACCGTGCGCGGAGGCGTGCCGGTCAAGATTCCGCAGAAGAAGCTCAAGGATATGGTTTCTCACGCGCTGTTCGCCATCGCGACGGATGAAAACAGGGCGATTCTGACGGGCTCCCTGCTGGAGGTCAGCGCCAACGAGGCGCGGATCGTGGCGCTCGACGGCTTCCGCCTTTCCCTGCAGAAGCTGAATCAGCCCTTTGAAAATCTGCCGGCGGAGGCGGTCAAGGCCGTGATTCCGGGAAAGTTCATGGCGGAGCTGTCCAGAATCCTGGCGGACGATGAGTCCTTCTGCTCCATCATGCTGGACAGGGGCATGGTGCAGTGCGCGTTCGGAAACATCATGATGTCCGGCTCGCTGCTGATCGGAGAATTCATTGATTACAGAAAGATCATTCCCACGGAGTACAAAACGGAGGTCAAGGTGGACCGCCGCCAGCTGGAGGAATCCATCGAGCGGGCCAGCCTCATGGCCCGGGAGGGCAAGAACAACCTGATCCGCATGAGCTTCCGGCAGGAGGAGCTGACGGTGACCTCCAACGCGGAAATGGGCAACGTGGAGGAAAAGATCAGCGTGGCGCTGACGGGCGAGGAGCTCGACATCGCCTTCAACGCGCGGTACATCATGGACGTGGTGCGCAACGTGTCGCAGGATGAGCTGATCATGCGCTTCAACTCCAGCGTGTCCCCCTGCGTGATCTATCCCCAGTCGGGAGACGATTACCTGTATCTGATTCTGCCGGTCCGGGTGTACAGATAAAGATGATTCTGGAAGAAATCAGGCTGCATCATTTCCGCAATTACGAGGAGATCCGCCTGGTGCCGCATCCGCGGATCAATCTGATCTTCGGCCACAACGGCGCGGGAAAGACCAATCTGCTGGAGGCGATCCACTACTGCGCGCTGGGAAAATCCCACCGGGAGAGCGCGGACCGGAACGTGATCCGCAGGGGCAGCGATTTTTCGACCTGCCGGGTGCTGGTGCGCCGGAACACGGGCAGGATCCGGATTGATTTTCAGCTGTTCGCGGAGGAAGCGAAAAAGAAGCAGATCGAAATCGACGGCAAGAGGATCCACCGCTTTTCGGAGCTGATGGGCTCGCTGCAGTGCGTCATTTTTTCCCCGGAGGATCTGCGGCTGATCAAGGAGGGGCCCTCCCTGCGCCGGAAATATCTGGATATGATGATCAGCCAGTACAGCGCGGACTACTT
>CAMNCR010000117.1 GCA_946534455.1 uncultured Clostridia bacterium
CGCGCCTGCATCCGCTTCGCCACACCGGCGGTATCCAGAGCACCGCGGATGATGTGATAACGAACGCCGGGCAGATCCCGCACACGACCGCCACGGATCAGCACAACGCTATGCTCCTGCAGGTTGTGACCGATACCGGGGATGTAGCAGGTACCTTCGATGGAGTTCGTCAGGCGGATTCTCGCGATCTTCCGCAGAGCGGAATTGGGCTTCTTGGGCGTCTGTGTTTTAACGCTCAGGCAAACACCGCGCTTCTGCGGGCAGCCCTGCAGAATCGGAGCGGTGGGCTTTTTGGCAGCCCGTTCACGGCCCTTACGGACAAGCTGATTAATTGTGGGCATGAGAGCACCTCCTGAATAATATCCTCAAGACCCCGCAACCCTCAGGATCTTACAGGCTAATAAAATGGGTGAAGTTACCTGAGCAGTCCGGCCGCGGCGGTGGGCACCGCCACCCCACAGACCATCCCAAGCTCCTTCATGGACGCAACCCGCACACAGGGCACCCCGGCGGCCTCCGCCGCCCGGACCACCTGCTGATAGATGAAGGTATCCGCGTCCGTCGCCGCGTAGACCCGGGCAAGGTCTCCGGTTTTCAGCGCACGCAGCACCTGTTTGGTTCCAACCACACGGCGACCGCCGGCTTTCAAAGCTTCCACCCTGCCAGACCTCCTCCCTCGCCCGGAAAAGCGCACCCGAAAAAGGCGCACCGATCCATCAGGCATACGGCAACTTGGGTATATTATCATGCAATCCTTTGCTTGTCAACGTTTTTCTGAATATTTCCGGCAGCCGATTGTTTATGCCATCAGCTGCTCATAGGTGACGCCGTATTTTTCCGCGATATCCCGGGCGTAGGAGGATCCCTCCGGCGGAGCAAGCTCCAGGCGGAAGGAGCGCTGATGCCCCTCGGAGCGAACGGTCAGGGAACAGGCTCCCGCAAATTCCCCGGCATGCTCCGGAGCGGTCAGATCCATCGCCAGCTTGTGCATATGCGTATTGTAGATGCAGCGACTTCCCCTGCGCAGCAGCGCTTTGACCGCGTCCGTCGCGATATAGTAGCCTTCCTCAAAGGAAGTGGTGGAAAAGGATTCATTGAGCAGCATCAGGCTCCGGTCCGTGCACTGGCCGAACTGCTCCCGGAAGCGGCGGCATTCCTCCCCCAGCCGTCCCAGATCCAGCGTTCTGTCCTCGTCGGCCGGGAAATGCGTCAGCACGCAATCCGCCGGAACATAGGCAAACCGCTTCGCGGGGACATACAGTCCTCCCTGCGCCAGCAGGAACAACTGGCCGACAGCCTGGGTGACCGTGGTTTTCCCGCCCCGGTTCGCGCCGGTCAGCAGATAGATCCGGTGTTCTCCGTCAAACGACAGATCGTTCCGCACGGTGGTTTCGGGGGATTCCACCAGCGTCAGTTTCAGATTATAGAAGCCCTGGGCTGTCATTCCTGCCTCCGGTTCGTCCAGCGCCTCCGGCCTGCAGAACGTCCAGCCTTCCTTCTCCCTTTTCTCCCAGTACTCCGCCCAGCGAATGTAATACACCAGCTCCGGAATCAGATCCGCCACTTCCCGGATGCTGATGGCGGCGTAGCGGTTCAGCACCTCCCGCAGCTTCCGGACCAGGGACGAGAGCAGGTGCGTCAGCGCGGAGTCCATGGTTCGGGTCAGATCCCGCGCCCCGTCCGCGTCCGGCACATTGGCCATGGTCATGGCCAGCAGCGGATTGCGCATCCGCACCGTGGTCCTGACCAGCTCCCGCGCCTTCTCTCCCACGATGGATCCCGCGCTGTCCGCGGGCTGCCAGCTCATGGAGCCGTTCCATTCCTCCGTGGGCTGAATCTGATCCTTCCGCGTGAGGGCCTCCGCAAAATGCTGCAGCAGCCCGGAGCGGGTAAAGGGCCTGCTGTTGACGGACACCAGCCCCGCCTGGACCGGTTCAAACCGCTCATTCAGGTTCAGCCCGACCGTCACGCTTTTCACGCTGTTCGTCGTCGCCTGGAGGGCGGCGATGTCCTTCTTCAGCCCCTCAAAGCCGCTGTTCTCCCAGATGGCGTGAATGTCTTCCCGCAGCTGCCGGAGTCCGGCCGACCGCAGGCCCGCGTCCCGGAGGCATTCCTCCATCGCCTCCACCGTGGCGATATAGTCCCGCAGCTCATCCAGACGGTGAATCAGGTCCCATACGCCGATTCCCTCCTCCGAGGAGCGGCGGGTCGCGCCGAAGTCGTTGAGAAATTTCACATGATCCAGCAGAGAAAGCAGCTTTTCCCGGATTTCCGGGTGATGATACAGGTCGTCAAAGACCTCCGCCCGGTATCTTGCCACCCCCGGATCCGGAGACAGGCTCCGCAGCACCTGCAGGATCATCGCCTGCTCCCGGGGCTCCGCGGTCACCTTCTGGCACAGCGCGTCCAGCCCCAGGTCGTGCATCGTCTCGTCCGACATGGCCCGGTATTCGATTCGGTCCTGATCCGGAAAGAGGATCGTCAGCTTCGCCCGCTCTGCGCCCATGAAGATGTCTCCTTTTCTCCCGCTTTATTTCACTTCAATCGGTACGTATTCACAGACCCAGTGCTTCCCGTCCGTCGCCAGCCGGAGGAAGATTTTATCCCGGTTGGTGTAGACCATGTTGACCCCGTGAAGCCCGAGGTAGTAATAGGATTCCCCGTACTGCCGGTAATTGGTGATCACCGCCAGCTTCGGAGCCACCGCCTCCAGGTATTCATCCACCAGCCCCAGCTTTCCGTGATGAGGATATTTCAGCACGTCCGCCTTCAGCGCCTCCGCTCCGACGCGCTCCAGCAGGGCCCTCTGCCCCGGCTTTTCCATATCCCCGGTAAAGAGCATGCTGCGCTCCCCGAACCGGAGCATCATCTGAGCGCTCTGCTCGTTCATGCGGAGCGTTTCCTCCGTGTTCTGCCAGACGTGCAGCGACACCTTTCCGTCGCCCATCGCAAAGTCGTCCCCGTCGGCATAGTGTTCCACGGTGATCCCCCGCTCCCCCGCCAGAGTCATGGCCTGCTTCATATGCTCTGTGGCATCCTCCGGAAAGCAGATCAGCAGCTCCTCCACGTGCGCCACGTCGTCAATCAGGGCCAGGCCGCTCAGATGATCGTGGTGAGGATGGGAATTGAACAGTTTTTCCACCCGGGTGATTCCCAGCTGTCTGAGCAGCAGCGCGGCTCGTTTGGCGGCCCGTTCGTCCCCGCAGTCAATCATCCAGGCATGGCCCTGATACAGCAGCACCGAGGCATCCGCGTCCCGGATATCCGGCATCCAGATTTCCAGCAGCTCCGCTTCCGGATCAAAGGCGAAATCCTTCCAGAGATTCGGATGGGTCGCCCATTCCACGACCACCGGAAAGGTCTTTTCCTCCTCCACCAGCTCCGCTGCGGCCGTTCCCGCCACCAGCAGCATGCACAGCAGAAGTACCGTCATCCTTCTCCGAAAAAAAACAGACTTCAAACAGGATCCCCCTTCTTGCAGCCTTGCGAATTATATAATAGGAAATAATACGATTTTACATCTTTCAGGGCAGAAATCATTGACACCCGCACAAATCCATGATAAACTTTATGATTGCATCAGTATCGTCACGATGCACGGTTCAACCTCTTGCAGCGCCTATTTTACACAGTTTTTCAGGAATTGCAAGCAGTTTTTCTCCGTGCCGGACTGAGCTGGTCGGATTGAATAAGGGGTGATTTCAGAAAATGGTACACGAGGTTCACATGGGGAAGCTTCGCGATCGCATGAGCTTCTCGCGCATCGATGAAGTCCTGGAAATGCCTAACCTCATTGAGGTTCAGAAGAATTCCTACAAGCGCTTTCTCGATACGGATCTGCGCGAGGTGCTGAACGACGTCTCACCAATTACCGACTACAATGGCAATCTCGTTCTGGAGTTTGTGGATTACTCGCTGGACGAACCGAAAAATTCCGTTGCGCGCTGCCGCGAACGTGACATGACCTACGCAGCGCCGCTGAAGGTATTTGTGCGCCTGAAGAACAAGGAGACCGGAGAAATCAAGGAATCCGATGTGTTCATGGGTGATTTCCCCCTGATGACCGACCATGGAACCTTTATCATCAATGGCGCGGAGCGCGTCATCGTGAGCCAGCTGGTGCGTTCCCCCGGCGTGTACTTTGATGTCGCGCTGGACAAGGCTGGGAAGCCGCTGTACTCTTCTCAGATCATTCCGAACCGCGGCGCCTGGCTGGAATACGAGACGGACTCAAACGACGTGCTGTGGGTGCGGATCGACCGGGCGCGAAAGATCCCGATCACGATCATTCTGCGGGCCCTGGGTTACGGGACGGACGCGGAGATCATCGACCTGATGGGTGAGGATGAGCGGCTGATCGCGACGCTGCAGAAGGGCGACAACGCGAAGAGCCGGGAGGACGGCCTGATCGAAATCTACAAGCGCCAGAAGCCCGGTGAACCGGCGAGCATCGAGAGCGCCACGAACCTGTTCAATTCCCTGTTTTTCGATCCCAAGCGGTACGATCTCATGCGGGTCGGCCGGTATAAGTATAACAAGAAGCTGTCCCTGGCCAACCGGATCCAGCGGCACATCGCCGCGGAAGACATCCTCCATCCGCAGACGGGGGAGGTCCTGGTCCGCGGCGGGGAGGAAATCTCACTGGATGTAGCGTGGCAGGTGCAGAACGCGGGCGTGAATGCGGTGTGGCTGGACTGCGAGGGGGAGCGGCGGAAGGTCGTGGGGAACAATTTTGTAGACGCCTCCACGTATCTGCCCTTCGATCCGAAGGACGCGGGGATCCTGGAGATGGTGCATCTGCCCACCCTGCAGGAGATCATGTCCTCCGTGGAGCCGGACCAGCTGTTTGACGCGATCCGGGAGAACGTAGCGTCGCTGGTGCCCAAGCATATCATTCCGGATGACATCGTGTCCTCCGTGAACTATCTGCTGGGCCTGCCCTACGGCATCGGCGTCACGGATGATATCGATCATCTGGGCAACCGCCGCCTGCGCAGCGTGGGCGAGCTTCTGCAGAATCAGATCCGCATCGGCCTGAGCCGGCTGGAGCGGGTGGTGCGGGAGCGCATGTCGATTCAGGACAGCGGCGACATGAAGCCCGGGGACCTGATCAACATCCGGCCCGTGTCGGCGGCGATCAAGGAGTTCTTCGGCTCCTCCCAGCTCTCCCAGTTCATGGACCAGCCCAACCCCCTGGCGGAGCTGACGCATAAGCGCCGCCTGAGCGCCCTGGGCCCGGGCGGTCTGAACCGGGACCGCGCCTCCTTCGAGGTTCGCGACGTGCATTACAGCCATTACGCGCGCATCTGCCCCATCGAGACGCCTGAAGGCCCGAACATCGGCCTCATCGGCTCCCTGGCGACCTATGCCCGCATCAATGAATACGGCTTCATCGAGGCGCCCTATCGCCGCGTGGATCAGCAGGCCGGCCGCGTCCTCCCCGAAATCCGTTACATGACCGCCGACGAGGAGGATCTTTATAAGGTTGCCGCGGCCAATGAGCCCCTGAATCCGGACGGCACCTTCGTCCATGACCGGATCACCGTCCGGGATAAGGCGGAGATCATCGAGGTTCCCGTCTCCCAGGTGGATTATATCGACGTCAGCCCGCGCCAGGTCGTCTCCGTGGCCACGGCCATGGTGCCCTTCCTGGAGAATGACGACGCGACCCGCGCCCTCATGGGCTCGAACATGCAGCGCCAGGCCGTGCCGCTTCTCGTGCCCGAGGCGCCCGTCGTCGCCACCGGCATGGAATACCGCGCCGCGCATGACTCCGGCGTCGTCATCCTCGCCAAAGAGGACGGCGTCGTCGAAAAGGTGGACGCCACCCAGATCGTCATCCGGGACGCCCTCGGCGAGCGCCATACGTATCTGCTCACCAAGTTCGCCCGCTCCAATCAGTCGACCTGTATCAATCAGCGGCCCGTCGTTTCCGCCGGCCAGAAGATTGAGAAGGGCGACCTCCTCGCCGACGGCCCCTCGACCGAGAAGGGCGAAATCGGCCTGGGCCGCAACGCCCTCATCGGCTTCATGACCTGGGAGGGCTATAACTATGAGGACGCCGTCCTCCTCTCCGAGAAGCTCGTCAAGGAGGATATCTATACCTCCATTCATATTGAGGAATTCGAATCCGAGGCCCGGGAAACCAAGCTCGGCCCGGAGGAAATCACCCGGGATATTCCCAATATCTCGGATGACGCCATCAAGGACCTGGACGAGGGCGGCATCATCCGCATCGGCGCCGAGGTCCATGCCGGGGACATTCTCGTCGGCAAGGTCACGCCCAAGGGCGAAACGGAGCTGACCGCCGAGGAGCGCCTCCTGCGCGCCATCTTCGGGGAGAAGGCCCGCGAGGTCCGGGACACCTCCCTGCGCGTGCCCCACGGCGAGGGCGGCATCGTCGTCGATGTCAAGGTCTTCACCCGCGCCAATAAGGATGAGCTCTCCCCCGGCGTCAATGAGATGGTCCGCATCTATATCGCCCAGAAGCGGAAGATCTCCGTCGGCGATAAGATGGCCGGCCGCCATGGCAACAAGGGCGTCGTCTCCCGCATTCTCCGCGAGGAGGACATGCCCTTCCTTCCCGACGGCACGCCCCTGCAGATCGTCCTCAATCCCCTGGGCGTTCCCTCCCGTATGAATCTGGGACAGGTGCTGGAGGTCCATCTGGGCCTGGCCTGCCGGGCCCTGGGCTGGCATATCGCCACGCCCGTCTTCGACGGCGCCACCTATGATGAAATTCTCAAGCATCTCGAGCTCGCCGAGGAAAAGATGGCCCAGCCCGAGGATCTCTCCGATCCCCATGTCACCGAGAATCACTTCCATAACGGACGCCCCCTGCGCCTGGATCTGGATGAGGAGGGCAAGGCCCTCTTCCGCCAGGGCAAGATCCGCGTCCGCGACGGCCGCACCGGCGACTATTTCGAGAATCCCGTCACCGTCGGCATCATGTACTTCCTCAAGCTGCATCACCTCGTCGATGACAAGATGCACGCCCGCTCCACCGGCCCCTACTCCCTCGTCACCCAGCAGCCTCTGGGCGGCAAGGCGCAGTTCGGCGGCCAGCGCTTCGGCGAAATGGAGGTCTGGGCCCTGGAGGCCTACGGCGCCGCCAACACCCTCCAGGAAATCCTGACCGTCAAGTCGGATGACACCGTCGGCCGCGTCAAGACCTATGAGGCCATCATCAAGGGCCAGAATATCCCGACCCCCGGCGTCCCCGAAAGCTTCAAGGTGCTCCTCAAGGAAATGCAGGCTCTCTCCCTGGACGTCCGCGTCCTGGACGCCAATCACCATGAGATCGAGATCCCCGAGCTGGATCCCGAGGACATGCCCCAGCCGGAGCGCCCCGCGGGCCGTCCCGCCGTCGCCTCCGAGTCCGCCGAGGCCGCCCTCATCGCCGCCGAGGAGGATGAGGAAACCGCCCAGGCCGCTGAGGAAGCCTTCTCCATGTCCGCCGACGATCTCACCCTCTCCTCCGGAGACGAGGAGGAGAACGATTTCTCCCTCTCCGACATGGAGGATCTGGACGACTTCTCCGTCGACGATCTCGACGACCTGAAGCTCGATGACGACGATATGTAATGTTGACCCCGCGCCAAATGAATGAATGTGGAGGGAGTGTGCCCCTTGTTCGAACTTTCTAATTTGGATTCCATTCAGATCGGTATGGCCTCCCCGGAGCAGATCCTCGCCTGGTCCCATGGCGAGGTGACCAAGCCGGAGACCATTAACTACCGGACCCTCAAGCCTGAGCGGGACGGCCTCTACTGCGAGCGCATCTTCGGGCCCACCAAGGACTGGGAGTGCAACTGCGGCAAGTATAAGCGCATCAAGTTCAAGGATAAGGACAAAATCTGCGATAAGTGCGGCGTCCAGGTCACCCGCGCCAAGGTCCGCCGGGAGCGCATGGGCCATATCGAGCTCGCCGCCCCCGTCAGCCATATCTGGTATTTCAAGGGCATTCCCTCCCGCATGGGCATGCTCCTGGATATCTCCCCCCGGAATCTCGAAAAGGTGCTCTATTTTGCCAATTTCATCGTCCTCGATCCCGGCAATGCCGACGAGACCGGCCTCAAGAAGCTGGACCTCATCAACGATGCCCGCTATCGGGAAATCGAGGCCCGCTGCGGCAAGGGCTCCTTCGTCGCCAAAATGGGCGCCGAGGCCATCCGGGACCTGCTCATGGAGCTGGATCTGGACAAGATGTCCGCCGACCTGAAGGCGGAAATCGCCGCCCTCGCCGAAAAGGAACGGGACCGGGAGACCGAGGGCCAGAAGCGCGCCCGCGCCGTCAAGCGCCTGGAGGTCGTCGAATCCTTCCGCACCAGCCATAACCGGCCGGAGTGGATGATTCTCACCGTCGTCCCCGTCATCCCGCCGGACCTGCGCCCCCTCATTCAGCTGGACGGCGGCCGCTTCGCCACCTCCGACCTCAATGATCTCTATCGCCGGGTCATCAACCGGAATAACCGCCTCAAGCGCCTCCTGGAGCTCGGCGCCCCGGATATCATCGTCCGCAATGAAAAGCGCATGCTCCAGGAATCCGTCGATGCCCTCATCGATAACGGCCGCCGCGGCCGCCCGGTCACGGGCCCCGGCAACCGCGCCCTGAAGTCCCTCTCGGATCTCCTTCGCGGCAAGCAGGGCCGCTTCCGCCAGAACCTCCTGGGCAAGCGCGTGGACTATTCCGGCCGCAGCGTCATCGTCGTCGGCCCCGAGCTCAAGCTCTATCAGTGCGGCCTCCCCAAGGAGATGGCCCTCGAGCTCTTCAAGCCCTTCGTCATGGAGCGCCTCGTCAATCTGAAGCTCTCCCATAACGTGAAGTCCGCCAAGCGCGCCGTCGAAAAGGTCCGCCCCGAGGTCTGGGATATCCTCGAGGAGGTCATCCGGGATCATCCCGTCCTCCTCAACCGCGCCCCGACCCTCCATCGCCTCGGCATTCAGGCCTTCGAGCCCATCCTCGTCGAGGGCAAGGCCATCAAGCTCCATCCCCTGGCCTGCACCGCCTTCAACGCGGACTTCGACGGCGACCAGATGGCCGTCCACGTCCCCCTCTCCATGGAGGCCCAGGCCGAGGCCCGCTTCCTCATGCTCGCCCATAACAACATCCTCAAGCCCCAGGACGGCCGCCCCGTCATTTCGCCCTCTCAGGATATGGTCATCGGCTGCTATTATCTGACCATCGTCAATGAGAACGCCAAGGGCAAGGGCCGGGTCTTCGCCTCCGAGGATGAGGCCATCATGGCCTATTCCCTCGAGCAGATCACCCTCCAGACCCCCATTAAGGTGCGCATCGAGCGCGAGTTCAACGGCCAGAAGGGCCATAAGCTCATCGACACGACCCTCGGCCGCCTGAT
>CAMNCR010000118.1 GCA_946534455.1 uncultured Clostridia bacterium
CTCAGCCAGGTGGAGGAATAGTCAAACTTGCTGACAAACATGATCTCTCCGTCGTTCAGCGTATCATCCATGGACTGGCCGTCCACCCGGACCGGCTCAAAGATAAAGGACCGGATCAGCAGCGCCGCGATGACCGCGACCAGAATCGTCCCAACCCATCCCAGAATTTCCTGAATCAAGGGCTTCTTTTCCTTTTCCTTCTTATTCGCTGCGGCGCCGCCGGTCTGCTCCTGCCGCTTTTCCTGTTCTTCGGTCTTCATTTCATCATGCTCCCTTCAGCCGTTCGATTTCCTTCTTCAACGCTTCCAGCGTGCAGTAGTTCAGAGGAGAGAACCTTCCCCCTGCCGCCTTCTCGAGCCGGGCCAGCGCGGAAGCCCGGTCTCCGGCCTCCTCATCATAGCGGCTGAGGAAATAAAGCGTGTCAATCTGCGTGTCCTTGATGGCCAGCGCTTTTTCGAACCAGGGCTTTGCGCCGGCCCGATCGCCGCGGACGCGATAAAGGAACTGCCCCATGTTGTCCAGGCAGATGGGATCCTCCTCGTCATACTCCACCGCGGCCTTCAGGAAGGCCTCCGCCTCATCGATCTTCGCGTTCCAGGCTTCCTCGGGATCCACAGGCGCCTCAGGCGCAGTCCCCTGCTCCCCTTCGGCGGGCTCCCCGTCCGCTTCTCCGGCAGGCGGCTCCGCGGCCTCACCCTCTTCCGGCGCAGCGCCGGCAGCGCCCTCGAGGCTCCGTGCCGCTTCCGCGCGCAGCGCGTCAAAGTCGGGCCGGTGCTCCCGGTCATACTTGTCCACATACAGATAGCCCAGGGTCTGGTACAGGAGCCCGGTCTGCGTCTTGCGGAACTGCTGCTCCAGCGTGCGGATTCCCTTATCCGCATCCCCCAGCTTCAGGCAGCACGCGGCATAGTCCACCAGCAGCGTCGTCCGCTGCTCCTGCGTCATGCCCGGTGTTTTCTGATGGGCCACCAGGAAATCCTTCGCCTTCTGATATTGTCCGTCCCGGATGATCAGCAGCGCATAGGCCAGGTTATACCGGGTATCGTTGACCCCCTCCTGAAACGCTTCCTCATACAGGCGGATCGCCTCCTCCTTCTGCCCCTTCTGCTGCAGACGGTAGGCCTTCTGAGCCTTCATGGCGGAAAAGATACTCATCCTTCACTGCTCCTTCGTGGCGCCCTCCGGCGCGCTTTCCTTCAGCTTCCCTTTCAGGCGCTGACGGCGGTATTGTAACTCTTTTTTCAGCTCTTGTACAGCCGTCTCTTCCCGGAGGCCCGGCTCCGCCAGCTGGATCAGCGCCCGCTCCGTCCATTCCAGGGCGGCCCGGGGATCCTTCCGGACGTGCTCCTCGTGCTTCGCCAGCTCCACATAGGGCAGAACGCCTCCCCGGCGGGAGACAATCATCTCCCGCCAGATCCGGGCCGCCTCCTCCCGGTCGCCCGCCCGCCGGTAGCTGCTGGCCAGCGCTTCCGAAGCCCGGTCTCCCATTCTGCCCCGGCTGGCCAGACGGTAGCAGGCTCGCGCCCTTTCCGGCAGCCGGACCTTTTCCAGCGCCCTGCCCATGGAGTAGGCATCCTCGCTGAAGCGGATCTTTTCCGGATGCAGATACAGATCCGCCATGTGGTTCAGCAGCGTGCACAGGCTCATGATATCCTTGGCATTGTGCTTCAGAATGTCGTCCAGCAGGGACATCTGCCCGGTTTTGAGATAGGTGAAATATCGCTGCGGCACCTCGCTGCCCGGCAGATCGTCCTGCCGCGGCCGGCCAAGAATGACCGCCTCCAGCCGGCCCAGATTGCACCGTCCCAGCCGCAGCTTCCACAGGCGCCGGCTCAGGTGCAGCAGGTCCAGATGCGGCAGATCCAGGCAGCTGCGGTCCATCCGGTTCATCAGGAAGCGGCTCTCCAGCAGCGGCACGTCGAAGGATCGCCCGTTGAACGTGCACAGGGCGTCGAACCGTCTCAGCCCCGCCGCCACATGGCGCAGCAGATAGGGCTCCTCCGGATAGTCCCGCATCAGAAACTGATGCACCTCAAAGCCCCTGTCCGTCAGATAGCCCATGCCCACCAGAAACGCCACCGTTCCGCTGCCGCCCAGGCCGGTGGTTTCCGTATCCAGATAAAGAATCCGCCGGGGATCCAGGTCCTCCGGCAGCTCCAGCTCGCTCATCATGCGCAGGGTTTCCCGGCGAAGCTCGTAAGCGCCGGGAAAATCCGCCGCCGGCCGGAACACCGCCAGATGGCAGCAGTCCCGTTCCGTTTGCTCCGTCTGCTCCCTGCGTCCGGGCGCGGCACCTCCGCCCACCGCCCGCAGCTTATCCTTCAGATTCATCTGAGCAATTCCCTCAGCAGATGCATGGCCGTTTCCTTGCCATCCTCCCCGATCTCGCCCACCGGGCCCACGCAGGAGGGGCAGCCGTACCGGCAGCCGCAGTCCGCGGCCACCTGCAGCGCCTTTTCCAGCAGCATTTCCCGCATGCTGAACGCCTTCTGCGCCAGGCCGATCCCGCCGGGGCAGTTGTCATAGATCAGAATGGTGGGCTGATCGGTGATCGGGCTCTTGACCTGATACACCACCGCCACATCCCGCGGCGCGCACATCAGATACAGCGGGCACACGATGCGCAGCAGGTTGGCAATGCCCATCATGCCGTTTTTCAGCGTATCGCTGGGCAGCGAGGCCGCCAGATCCTCCGGCAGCGTCCACCACATGGCCGTGGTGTGCATGTCCGTCTCCGGCAGGCGCACATGGCCGAAGCCCAGCGTCTCATGGGTGTCGAAGCGGATCTTCTTGAACATCGTCACCAGCGCGGTCACCTTGATTTCGCCCAGCGCCGACACTCCGCCCCGGGCCTGGGGCTCCTCCCGCTCCACGTCCAGCAGGCTCAGGTTGATGTTCAGATCCGAATCCGTGTAGTAGCCCGTGTCCACGCTGCGGATGAAAGCCTTGCACGCGTCAAAATCCAGCTTCTCCACCTGGAACTGCCGGCCCTCGTGCATGTAGATCGCGTTTTCGTGGAGCAGCATGGGCACCGTAAACCGGTCCATCTCCCCGATCACCCGATGATGGGCCGGATCCGTAATGTCGATGATCATGAAGTTCTCCGCCGCCGCGGAGCGCAGGGAAATTTCGCTCGCCGGGAAATCCTCCGCGCTCCAGTGGTAGCGGCCCTCCACGTGATGCAGGATTCCCTGCTCGCTCAGGTAGTCCAGCAGCTCCTCCGGCCCCGGGGCGTTGCCGAAGCCGTCCCCCTCCTGGAAGGGAAGCTCAAAGGCGGCGCACTTGAAATGGCTCAGCAGAATATACAGGTTGTCCGGATTCAGCAGCGCGTTTTCCGGGCTCTGGCGCAGAAAATAGTCCGGATGATTGACGATATACTGGTCGATGGCCGCCGAGGAGGCGACATAAAAAATGATGCTCGTGCTCTGCCGCCTGCCGGCCCGTCCCGCCTGCTGCCAGGCGCTGGCAATCGTGCCCGGATATCCGCAGAGCACGCAGGCGTCCAGCGCGCCGATATCAATTCCCAGCTCCAGCGCGTTGGTGGATACCACCGCGTCCACCTCGCCCGCCCGCAGCCCCCGCTCAATGGCCCGGCGCTCCGTGGGCAGATAACCGCCCCGGTAGCCCCGGACCCGTCCGGCATTTCCCAGCGGATCGCGGACCATATCCTTCAGATAGCGCGTCAGAACCTCCACCGTCAGCCGGGACCGGGCGAAGGTAATCGACTGGATGCCGTTCTTCAGCAGCATGCCGGCAATGGCCCGGGTTTCGGGAATCACGCCCTTGCGGATCCCCAGCTGCCGGTTGATCACCGGCGGATTGTAAAACACGAAATGCCTTTCTCCCATCGGCGCGCCGTTGTCATCAATCAGCGTCACCGGTCCCCCGATCAGGGTCTCCGCCAGCTCTCCCGGATTGGCAATCGTCGCGCTGCACAGGATGAACTGCGGATGGCTTCCGTAAAATTCGCACAGGCGCATCAGCCGCCGCAGCACGTTGGCCAGGTTGCTTCCGAACACACCCCGGTAGGTATGAATTTCGTCAATGACGATATAGCGCAGGTTTTCAAACAGCTTGACCCACTTCGTGTGATGCGGCAGGATGCCGGAATGCAGCATGTCCGGATTGGTCACCACGATGTGCCCGGCCTGGCGCACCGCGCGCCG
>CAMNCR010000119.1 GCA_946534455.1 uncultured Clostridia bacterium
GGGTTTTTCTTGAATTCAATGCATATTTATTCGTCATTTCTGCACTTTTCCTGTTCTGCCGGCCCCCCGCTCCCCGTCGGAAGGCCCGTCTCCCGGTCCAGCCGCTTCAGCGCGCTTTCCCGCACCCCCGGCGTCAGCCGGTAGCGGGTGGGATCAAACCCGGGATCGCCTTCCAGCTTCCGGAAGACGGCCATCTTGATGGGCACCCCCAGGCGCATGTATTTCTCCTCATGCTCGGACACATAGTTCGGCGTGAAGCCCGCCCGGTGAAGGTCATGCGTCAGATACACCGTTTCGAACCCGCACAGGTCAAAGTACACCAGGGAATCCTCAAACAGCGTATCGTCGTCCGTTTTGAACCAGATTTCCCCTCCCTCCGCCAGAAAGCCGCGATACTGCATCAGCTGCCTCGGATGCGTCAGCCGCCGCTTGGCATGCTTGGGGTGCTCCGTCCAGGGATTGCAGAAATGAATATATATCCTCTCCGCCCGGTCCTCCTCCCCGAACTGCTCCTCAATCCGGCAGATATCCGTCTGCAGGATCTGCACATTCGCAACCTGCTCCCCGCAGGTCCGGACCACGTTCCGTCTCGCGTCCCCCAGCACATCCGCGCTCAGATCCGCGAGGACGTAGTTGATTTCCGGATGCTCGGCCACCATCTGGGCGGAGCTCACGCCCTTGCCGCAGCCCATCTCCACATGCAGCGGCCTGTCCGGCTCCGCGAACCGCTGCCGCCAGGCGTTCCGGCGGCTCACACCCTTCGCCGTGAACCAGGGGCAGGCCGCCAGCTCGGGCCGCGCCCATTTTTTGGTTCTCATGTGCATTGTCTGATCTCCTCCTGCGTCTTTCTCCTCTCCTCCCGGCGGATGCGGTTGATGTGCCGTTCAAAATCGCCGCTGTCCACCAGGCTGGCCAGCACGTACTGCTCGAAGGCGGGCACCGTGCACGAATAGAATCCGATCTTCGCCCGGAAGGCGTCCAGCCGGCTTTCCGGAATGACCATGTAGCCGATGCGCAGCGAGGGGGAAATGGTCCGGCTGAAGGTGTTCAGATAGATCACGTTATCCTTCTCCGCCGCAGTGAACACGGTTTCCTCCGGCTTTCTCAGCAGGGAAAACTCGGATTCGAAATCATCCTCCACCACAAACCGGTCCCCCGCCTCCGCCCACTTCAGATATTCCGCGCGCTTGGAGGCGGTGGCGGTCACGCCGCTGGGAAAGCTGCGGTACGGGGTGATATGCAGCACCGAGGCCCGGGTTCTGCGCAGCGCCGCGGACTGAATGCCGTTCCGGCCCAGGGGCAGCAGCTCGCAGGTGACGCCCCTGGCCCGGTACACCTGCTCGATCTTTTCATAGGAGGGGGATTCGATGGCGAAAACCCGGTCCGCCCCCAGCGCCTCCACCACCAGCCCATACAGATATTCCGCGCCGGCGCCCACATAGATGCATTCCGGCCGGACCTGCATGCCGCGGTTTCTGCCCAGATACCGGCTGATCGCCCGGCGCAGCTCCTCGCAGCCCTGGTTGGGCGGCTTGCTCATCAGCGCCTCCCCGTAGTCCGTCAGCACGCGCCGCATCGTCCTTGCCAGCACGGAGAAGGGAAAGGTTCTCTCCCCGCCGGGGACCGACGCGCCCCGGGGCTCCGCCTCGGGCGGAGCGGACACGGCAAAGCCGTCCTCCGCCTGATAGATGATATAGTATCCGCTTCGGGGCCTGGCTTCGATGTAGCCCTCCTGGCAGAGCAGCTCCAGGCTGTGCTCCACCGTCACGACGCTCAGCCCGTAGTCCCGGGCCAGCTGCCTGCGGGAGGTCAGCCTCTCCCCCGCGGCCCGGTCGCCCCGTCGGATCTCCTCCCGCAGGGTTTCGTACAGCTCCAGGTAGGCCGGTTTATGTTCCTTCATCTGGTCTTATGTTTTTCTCCTTTTCTGGCACTTTTCACAAGGCCAGAAAGAGCTTATACTACCGGCAGCCTTTCGTCAAGGGCATTTTTCGGAGGTGATTTCGCGTGAAGAAGCAGCAGCTTTCCCTGACCCACATTGTTTTCGGCGCCGTGATGGCCGCCATGGTGTATGTGGTCACGCTCTTCCGTTTCCCGTTTCTGGGCTCCAAGGTGCATCTGGCCAACGCCGTCTGCCTGCTCAGCGGCATGCTGCTGGGGCCGGTGCCGGGGGGCGTGGCGGCCGGCCTGGGCTCCGCGCTCTATGATGCCTTCACCGGCTACGATGTCATCAACGTGCTGATCACCTTTGTCAGCAAGTTCGCCATGGCCTGGGTCTGCGGCCGGCTGCTGGGCAGCGCCGTCGTCAGCCTCCGCCGGGCGGACCGCACCGTGATCGCCAGCATCGTCGGTGCCCTGACCTATGTCCTGCTCTACATGCTCAAGACCTTCATCTACCAGCGCTATGTCTACGCCTTTCCGATGGACGCCGTGGGCGCCACCCTGGTCAGCAAGCTCATTCCCTCCCTCATCAACGCCCTGGCCGCGGTCATTGCCGCTCCGGTCTTCTATCACGCGGTGGTTCCCGCGCTGAAGGCCTCGGGCCTGCTGCGCCGGCTGCAGTCCCCGGAGGCCTGAGGCTCCGTCCTCCCGCAGAAAGGGAATTGAATTCATCCGCCGGTTTCGCTATAATGAGCGTATTCCGGGCGCGGCTTCTGCGCGCCCTCAGGTCAGGCTCCGCGCCTCCCCCCGGCCTCCGGAGGCGGAGAAGCGCGGAACCGCAAAGGAGTCGATCATATGCAGGAACTCTATACGGCGGATATGCTTTCCGCCCTGCGCGCGCAGCGCAAAAAGCGTCTGCTGCTGCTGGGCGTCTTTTCCCTGGTGCTGCTGGGGCTGATCGTCTGGTCCTTCCTGGCCCGGGTGCAGGTGCTCTCCGTCGCTCTGCTGATGCTGCTGGGCTTTGCCGCCATCTTCGTGCTGGAAATGCTCTGCCGGCCCATCCGCCTCTATGAGCGGCTGATCGAGGCGGCGCTGTCCGGCCGCTCTCACACGGAGACCATGATCTTCGATCATCTGGAGCCCGACGTCTCCCTGGTGGACGGCATTTCCTGCCGCAGCCTGGTGTTTCTGGGGGAAGCGGATAAGCACGGCACCCGGGACCGGATGTTCTACTGGGATAACCGCCTGCCCCTGCCCGCCTTCCGGGAGGGGGACAGCGTCAGCCTCCGCTACACCGGGAAAAACATCATCGGCTATGAAATTCTCTCTGCCTGATCAGGGCAGCTCCGGCATGCCGCCCCGGATCAGATAGAACAGCGCGGCGCCGTCCACCACCACCGCATCATGCATGCTGTCAAAGGTGCATAGCTCAACCGTATGCATTCCGCCGTTCACCGTGCGGAATGCATATTTTTGATGTGCCGGCCCCCAGGCCGCGTCCTCCGGCAGCCTCCCGGTGCAGTTCACCGTCAGCATTCTCTGATAGGCCGCGGCGAAGGCGTCCATGGAGATTTCCGTGCCGTTTTTCAGGCAGCGCCGCTGCGCGCCGTCCGCCTTTTCGTCCGTTCCTTCCGGCTCCTCCAGGACATAGGTCACGGTTTCCGTCTCCGTTTCCACCGTCAGGCTTTCCAGGGAATCCAGCGGCGTCAGCACCGGGTAGCGTGCTGCGGTGTCCATCGGGTCCGTCGTGAGAAACGCGTTCAGCGAGGTCAGGCTCATCGTGGCGATTTCCTTCCCGAAGCGCACCGCCCGGGTCACCTCGCCCACCGGCGCGCCGATGCGGAAAAACAGGGTCTCCTCCTCCCAGTCCTGCACGTCATAGACGCCCTGCTCCGACACCGTGCCCGTCGATCCCGCCGCGAAATGCAGCGTCAGGCTCTCGCCCTCTCCCGCCAGGCTGTAGTCGGCGAGGCGGTCCTCCGTCGCCTCTCCCAGGTACATGCCCAGGACCAGTTTGCCGGCGTTTTCCTTCAGTCCCCGGATGGCATCCTCATCCGCCGCGTAGACGAAGGGCGCCGTCACGCGCCAGGCGGTGCCCGCGTCGGCATCCGTCACCGCGCCCGCCAGCGTCCATTCCGCGGCGATCCGGCCATCCGTCCCCGTGACCGTGATCCGGTCCAGCAGCGCGGTGCGGATCTCCGGCTGCTCCACGGGGTGGAGCAGCGCCTTTTCCACCCGCAGGGTCTGCACGAGGCCCACGCTGACCCCCAGCAGCCGGGCGTCTCCGTCCAGCAGCATATAGTGCAGCCGGCCCTCGGAGCCGGTCACGGCGTCGCCGATGCGCACGCGCCGTTCGGTCCCGTCCTCCGTGCGCCAGGCCACCTCCACCTCCGGATCCGCCAGCCCGAAGTCAGCCAGCCGGTCCTCGTAGGCCGCCGCTTCCTCCGTCAGCACCTCTTCATATTCCAGCGCCTGCAGCGACTCCACCAGCGGATCCGTCAGCAGCGGATCCATCGTCCAGCTCCCGTCCTCCGCCAGCGAATAGCCCCCGTCCTCCCTGCGGACGGCCCGCCAGGCTTCCTCGCCCCGCAGCTTCAGCGTCAGCTCCGTCACCGGTCCCGCCGCCGCGGGAATCAGTTCCCCTCCCGCAGCGCCCTTCGGGCCCTCTCCCGCCGGGGCCTGCTCCTGCCTGAGCCATATCAGTCCCAGCGCCAGGAGCACGAGCGCCGCCAGCATCCCGGCCAGCGCCTTCCCCCTGCCGATCCGGCGCCCCCGGGGCGTTCTCCGTTCCACCTTCTGCATCTTCGGTCATGCCGCCCTTTCCTTTTTTCCGCGCCGCCTTCTGGGCAGCAGAATCAGCAGCGCGACGCAGGGCACGCAGGCCGGCAGCGCGGTCAGCACGATGGATCCCACGGCGCCGCTCTCCGCCCGCAGGCCCGGCCGCAGCCCGTCCCTGGCCATCATGGTCAGCTCCGCCGCCCCGGCGTTCAGCAGGAATTCGACGCTCCGCAGGATCAGCGGCTGGCTGTCCGTCATCGCCCACAGCTGCCGCTCCGTCAGCAGCGCGGAGCAGCCAAAGGCCAGCGCTCTGGAAACATATCCTTCCTCCGTCACGCGCCGCGCCTCCAGGGCCAGGGGAAAGGGGCCGCGGGGATCCTCCGGGGCAGGCTCCATGCTGGTCGTCTTCGAGGTCAGAACCTTCAGATAGGCTCCCTCCCCGCTCTGCAGCACGGTCATCAGCGTCAGATACCGGTCCGTTTCCTCCTGCGTTTCAAAGGCCCGTGCCCCGGGCAGAATCAGCGCGTTCCGGCCCGAGGCCACCAGATCCATCGTCAGATCCGTGGAGCAGAGCTCCGGAATCAGCCGGATCCGGACATCCTGATCATAGGTCTCCGGCGCGTCCCGGTCCGCAACCACGATCCCCTCCAGCGGCACAAAGCCGTAGCTGCGCATCAGCGTCCGGTAGTTTCCCATGTCCTTCAGCGGATCCGTATAATCACAGGTAAACAGCAGGCTTCCGCCCTTCCCCGCGAAGTCGCGGACCCGCTCCAGCTCCTCTCCCGTCAGATCCCGCAGCGGGCTGAAAAAGGCCAGCAGGTCCTCCGGGCTCCAGTCCCAG
>CAMNCR010000120.1 GCA_946534455.1 uncultured Clostridia bacterium
CGTGACGGATCCGTCCACCCGGGTGCTGGCGGCGGAGGGGGAGACGCCCACCGTGACCCTGAAGGAGACCGGACGGGGCAGGGCGTTCTATCTCGGCGGGTTTACCTACAGCCCGGAGGCCGCGAGAATGCTCCTGGAGCTGCTGCTGTACGCGACGGGGAAGGACGGGGCGGCCGCCGGCCTGAGCGACCGGGCGGAGGTGGAATGCGCCTGGTTCCCGGCCTCCGATACCCTGCTGCTCATGAACAGCGCGGACACCGCGGTGCGGACCCGGGTCGCCTGTCCGAAGGGCAGCTGCGAGGCGGAGCTGGCTCCGTTTGAGACGCGGATCCTGGACATGCGGGGATGACCTCCCATGCGGTTTATGGTCGAAATTGCACCGTTTCAGCGCAAAAATAACTTGTTTTGCACAGCACAAACTGATATAAAAGAAGTAGGTAAGCAACAAAATCGAAGAAGGTGAACCGATGCAGGCAAATAAACTCAGTCGGGAAAGAAGAAGCGCCATGCGCCGATCCTACCTGAAGAGCAACTGGCAGATGTATCTGATGGTGCTGGTGCCGGTTGCCTTTGTGATCATCTTCAAGTACGCCGCCTATCCCGGGCTGCGGATTGCCTTTATGAACTACAAGCCGGCCAAGGGCTACGCGGGCAGCGAGTGGGTCGGGCTGCAGACCTTCGAAAAAATCTTCCGGGACAAGGATTTTCTCCGCGCGCTGAAGAATTCGCTGGTCTTCAACTTTCTGGATCTGCTGGTCGGGTTCCCGGTGCCGATCATTCTGGCGCTGCTGCTCAACGAGCTCCGGTTCCAGCGCTACAAGAAGATTTCGCAGACGGTGCTCTATCTGCCCCATTTCCTGAGCTGGGTCATCATCGCCAGCGTCGCCCTGAACCTGTTCAAGCCGGAAACCGGCCTGGTCAACATTCTTCTGAGAGACGGAGGGCTGATCGACAAGGGGGTTCCCTTCCTGACGGAGAAATGGCACTGGGCCGTGACCTATCTGCTCATCGGCGTATGGCAGAACATGGGCTGGGGCTCCATCATCTACCTGGCGGCCATTACGGGCATCAGCCCCGATCTTTACGAGGCCGCCACCATCGACGGCGCCGGCCGCTGGCGCAAGATCTGGAACGTGACCCTGCCCTGCATCCGCGGCACGATGGTCACCCTGCTGATCATGAACCTGGGCCGGGTGATGGGCTCCAACTTCGAGCGCCTGGATTCCTTCGGCAACGTGCAGGTGAAGGAATTCCAGTATCAGCTGGCCATCTACATCTATGAGAAGGGCCTGGCGGGCGGCAACTTCAGCCGGGCCACCGCCGTGGGCCTGTTCCAGTCCCTGGTGGGGCTGATCCTCGTGCTGACCTCGGACCGGGTGTCCAAGGCGCTGGGCGAGGACGGACTGCTGTAAGGAAGGAGGAGAGAACGCATGACGCAAACCGGTGAAGTCAAGAAGGGATCCCTGTTCCACGGCGTGAAGCGGGTGCGGGTGAGCGACTTCGTGATCGCCTTCATCATTCTGCTGCTGTCGCTGACGTGCATCGTTCCCTTCCTGCATATCGCGGCCAAGAGCATCTCCTCCAACGCGGCGGTGATGTCCAAGTCCGTGTATCTGCTGCCGAAGGGCCTGAACGTGGATGCCTACGCCTCCATCTTCCGGGACGGGCAGCTGACCTATTCCATGCTGTATACGATCTGGATGACGCTGCTTTTCACGGTGATCGGCATGATCATCACGATACTGGCGGCGTATCCGCTGGCCCGCAGGGAGCTGAAGGGCCGCTCCGTGATCGCCTTCATCCTGATGTTCACGATGTACTTCAGCGCGGGCCTGATTCCGGAGTATCTGCTCTACAAGGATCTGAAGCTGATCAACACCATGTGGGTGCTGGTGCTGCCGCTGTCCTTCTCGCCCTATAACATGCTGATCATGCGGTCCTTCATCCGCTCCACGATTCCGGACAGCCTGTACGAGGCGGCCAACCTGGACGGCGCGAGCCACTTCCAGATTCTGACCCGGATCGTGCTCCCGCTGTCCAAGCCAATTCTGGCGACGCTGGCGCTGTTCTATGCCGTGGGCCGCTGGAACGCCTACGCGGACGCCAAGTACTACATCACCACCAAGGCCCTGCAGCCGCTGCAGTATCTGCTGAGCAACATGGTGCTCAATTCCGGCCAGGACGCGGTCAGCCTCTCCGAGGCGGCGGCGGTGGAATCCACGCCGGAGGTGCTGCAGGCGGCCGTGGTCATGTTCGCGACGCTGCCCATCATGATGATCTACCCCTTCGTCCAGAAATATTTCGTGCAGGGGACCATGATCGGCGCGGTCAAGGGCTGAGTCTTATCCGGTTTTCAAGGGCGGCAAGCCCTGAAATAAAAATTGAAGGAGGGTATTCACACATGAAGAAACTCATCTCCCTGCTGCTGGCACTCTGCCTGGTGCTGAGCCTGGCGTCCGTGGCTTCCGCGGATGTTCCGACGGACTGGGAACCCTTCGCGGAGCGGGTCAAGATCACCGTTCCCGTGTATGACCGTTCCAAGGTCGGCTATCCCGCCGTGGACGACAACTACTGGACCCAGTGGATTCAGAAGGAATTCGGCGATAAGTACAACATTGACGTGCAGTATGTCGCCATTCCCCGCGGAGACGTGATGACCAAGTACTCCATGCTGATCGCGGCCGAAGAGACCCCCACGATCCTGATGGAATACGACTATCCGAAGGTTGCGCAGTGGGCCAATGACGGCGCCATGACCGAGATCAACCTGGAGGAGTTTGCCAAGGTGGCCCCGACCTTCTATCAGGCCATGGTGGACAACAACCAGCTGGGCTACACCGATATCAACGGCAAGACCTACTTCGTGCTGACCGAGCGGCCCTACTATGACACCACCTTCACCTATGCCACCTTCGTCCGCATGGACTGGCTGCGCCAGGTGGGCTATGACCATGTGCCGCAGAGCTACGAGGAGACCAAGGACGCGATGAACAAGATCATCGAGGCCGGCATCACCAAGCAGCCTCTGGGCCTGGGCGTTCCGACCAGCGCCTACATCACCAACTTCGGCTTCCGTGATTTCCCGGTGGACGAGGCGGAATGGGCCATGCATTCCTCCCTGGGCACCCCCGGCTTCTCCTGGTATCCGACCGAGCGGATGCTCAAGCGGACCAACGCGGAATATCACATGGGCTGGTACTCCTCTGAGTTCGATCTGGAAAAGGACAGCCGCGGCGCCTCCACCGATCAGACCCAGACCGACTTCATCAATGGCGTGACCTACTCCTACGGCGGATATATCGCCAACAACATGCCCTGGCTGGATGCGTTCTATCAGAACAATCCCGATGCCGAGCTGGCCATCGCGAGCGTCTATGCCGGCGTGGAAGAGGGCGTGAACACCGGCGCGATCCGCGCGGACAACCCCTTCGGCATGATCGTGGGCTTCTCCAGCCTGGCCACCGAGGACCAGCTGAAGGCTGCCTGGATGCTGATGGAGTGGATGATTCAGCCTGAAAACCTGTTCACCCTGGAAAACGGCATCGAGGGCGAGACCTATAAGCTCAACGACATGGGTCTGCCGGAAATGCTCGAGTACGAAGGCGAGCATATGCTGAACCACAACAACAACATCGACATGACCTGCCTGGTGCATGCCTCCAAGAAGGTCGGCACGATCGAACAGACCATCACCCAGATGAGCCCGGTCGGCCTGCCCCAGGACTTCACCCAGATGCTGATCGACAACTACTATGAGCTGCGCAAGTTGGCCGACAAGGGCCTGGCGTACTCTGACCCGGTCTTCGCGGTGGCGATCGAGAGCGAGAGCGAATACAGCGCCACGCTGCTGAGCCTGTATCAGGAATACTATGCCAAGCTGGTGAAGTGCGATCCGGCGGAGTTCGACGCGCTGTATGCCCAGTTCAGCCAGGAATTCCTGGATGCCGGCTATCAGGAAATCATCGACGAGCGGCTGGCGGCCTATGAAGCGGGCAACACCACCAAGCTGCCGGTGGCGCCCTGATCCCTGCTGACTGACTGAATTCGGGGGACGGAGCCGCAGGGCTTCGTCCCCCTCCTGAAGGAGGAAACGACCGTGACCTATCAGCCGGATGAACATCGATATGACAAAATGGTCTATCGCCGCTGCGGCAACAGCGGCATCATGCTGCCCCTGCTGTCGCTGGGGCTGTGGCATAACTTCGGAGACCGCACGCCCTTCGAGACCCAGCAGGCCATGCTTCGGACGGCCTTTGATCACGGCATCACGCATTTTGACCTGGCCAACAACTACGGCCCGCCCTACGGCGCGGCGGAGGAGAATTTCGGCCGGCACATGGAGAAGGACTGGCGCCCGCACCGGGACGAGCTGTTCCTTTCCACGAAGGCGGGATATGATATGTGGGCGGGTCCCTACGGCAACTGGGGCAGCCGGAAGTATCTGATTTCCAGCCTGGATCAGAGCCTGAAGCGCATGCGGGTGGACTATGTGGATCTGTTCTACCACCACCGCCCGGATCCCAGCACCCCCATCGAGGAAACCATGGGCGCGCTGGACCAGATCGTGCGCAGCGGCAAGGCGCTGTATGTGGGCGTTTCCAACTACGGACCGGAGCAGACGGAGGCCGCGGTGCGGGAGCTGAAGCGGCTGGGCACGCCCTGCCTGATTCATCAGCCCCGGTATTCCATGCTGGACCGCTGGATCGAGAACGGGCTGACCGATGTGCTGAAAAGGGAACAGGTGGGCTGCATCGTGTTCCAGCCGCTGGCGGGAGGCCTGCTGACCGGCAAGTATCTGGACGGCATTCCGGCGGACTCCAGAATGAAGACGGACGGCCGCTATCTCAAGCCGGAAAGCCTGAACGAAGCGCAGACGAAAAAAATCCGCGCCCTCAAGGAGATCGCGGATGACAGGGGACAGAAGCTGCATCATCTGGCCCTGCAGTGGGTGCTGCGGGATGAGGTGGTGACCTCCGCGCTCATCGGCGCCAGCCGCGCCGAGCAGGTGCTGGACAATCTGGCCATCCTGGACGCGCCGGCGCTGACGGAGGCGGAAATCGCCCGCATTGAGGAGGTTCTCGGCTGAGCGCGGCTCAGCGCTCCTCCGGGACGGACTCCGCCTCGGTCCAGCCGGTGAAGGTCAGGAGGGAGGGACGGGGACTGTCTCCGGCGGTCTTGCGCCACTCGGTGGGCGGGCAGCCCATGGCCTGGGCAAAGTGCCGGTTATAGCTGGACAGGGAATTGTACCCCACCTGGCCGGCCACCTCCGTGATGGACAGGCCGGAGGAGCGGAGCAGGGCGCAGCTGTTCAGAATCCGGGTCTGATGCAGGAAGGCGAGGGGAGAGGTTCCGATCTCCTCCTTGAAGAGACGCCGGAAGTGCGTCGGACTGAGATGGCACAGGTCGGACAGCTGCTGCTGCGGGAACTCCTGCATGTAATTCCGGTGAATGAAATCCAGCGCGGGGGACAGGACGGAGATCTGCGCGTCCCGGGCGGCCTCGGCCTCCTCGTGGCTGTACACCCGGAGCAGGCCGATCAGCAGCGCGGCGCACAGGCCGCGCACGCAGGTCTGATATCCCGGAGCGGCCTCCACCATCTCCCGGACGATGTCCTCCACATAGCGCGCGGCCCAGGGCTGCTGATCCGAGGACAGCAGCAGATGGCAGTCGGACAGGAAGGGCCCCTGCTCGCCCATGCCGTTGCTGGCGCCGAAGAAGGAGGGGCCCAGCAGCGCCTCCGGGTCGAGAAAGAGATAGCTCCAGCGGCTGGGCTCATCGGGATCGGACCAGGTGGTATGGGGCACGTTCCGGGCGATGCAGGTGACGTCCCCCGCGGAGAAATGAACCCGCCGCTTATCGAAGATCATGGTGCCGCCGGAGGAATGGCAGATGCCGATTTCCAGACAGTTGTGGAAATGCAGATGCTTCCCCGGAATCGGGCTGATGTGCCATCGGTCTCCGGTCAGCACCAGAATGGGAAAGGCGGGCGGAAGCTCATAGCTCCGGTATTCGAGAACGGTTCGTTTGGGTCTGGCCATGGATGATTCTCCTTCCGCGACGCGGATCAGTCCATCCGGAACATCAGGCGCAGCTTGGGCTGGGCGCCGGTTTCAGGATCCATGACGAGCTCGAGCACATCCTCCATGTAGTCGTTCCACCGGTCGACGATGGGGCTGTTTGCCTGGGTCTGCTCGGCGAAGGCGATGCCCTTTTCGCATTCGTAGTAGCCGAAGACATCCCGGCCGTCGCTCCAGATGGTGTAGTTGCAGATGCCGGCTTCCTTGAGCAGGGCCAGCATCTCCGGCCAGATCTCGTCATGGCGGCGCTTGTATTCCTCCTGCATGCCGGGCTTGATGCGTCCCTTCCAGGCAAAACGTTCCATGGGTGATTCCTCCTTATGCGTGTTGTCAGGGAAAACAGAGATACCCTGATTATACAGGAATCCTCCGGGACGCGCAACTGGGAGGGACGGACGCAGGGTCCGCTGCAGGCGGACCGAGTGAGAACAGCAGCCGCGATCCGCGCTCAGGAAGGAGCCAAAAGCAGGAAATCGAGTTGTGCGTGTGGAATGATACATAAAAGACATTCTGCACATCAAAACAAGGACGGATGAGTCCGGGACGGATCGAGTATTCGATTTATCATGAACAAACAGGAAAGAGCGGGTGAGCGAGCATGGGAGAAACCTATAAGCAGACGGCGGACCGGGTGCTGGGCATGCTGCAGCGGGCGGACGGAAATGATCCTTCCCGCGGGCATCTGACCATGAACAACTGGGAGTGGCCGACCGGCGTGGCCCTGTACGGCATCTACAAGACCTATCAGCAGAGCGGAGACCGGTCCATTCTGGATTATCTCACCGGGTGGTATGACGACATGCTGTCCCGGGAGCAGAAGCCCCACCGCAACGTGAACACGGTGGCGCCCGTGCTGACGCTGACCTGCCTGTATCAGGAGACGAAGAACGAGAAGTATCGGACGGAGATCGAAAGCTGGCTCGGCTGGGTGCTGAAGGAAATGCCCCGGACGGAATACGGCGGGCTGCAGCACTGCACGGTGTGGAACAAGCACTATCAGCAGCTGTGGTGCGACACGCTGTTCATGGTCTGCCTGTTCCTGGCCAAGGCCGGCGTGGCGCTGGAGCGGCCGGAGCTGATTGAGGAGGCGGAGTATCAGTTCCTGATGCACATCCGCTATCTGCAGAACAAGGTCAACGGCCTGTTCTACCACGGCTGGACCTTTGACCGGCGGCACAACTTCGCGGAGGCCTTCTGGGCCCGGGGCAACGCCTGGTTCACCGCGGCGGCCATCGAGCTGTACGATATCACCCGGCGGAACGACGCGGCCATGCGCATGATTCAGTCCGCCTGGCTGGATCAGGTGCTGGCGCTGTGGAAGTATCAGCGGGTGAACGGCCTCTATACCACGCTGATCGACGTGGAGGAGACCTACTGCGAGACCAGCGCCACGGCGGCCATCGCCTACGGCGTGCTCAAGGGCATCCGCCTGGGGTGGCTGCCGCAGGAGCCCTATCAGCAGATGGGCATGCTTTCCGCCCAGGCCGTGCTGGATCAGATCGATGAAACCGGCGCCGTGCAGGGCGTATCCGGCGGAACCGGGATGGGGCACAACCTGCAGCATTACAAGGACATCATTGTCACCCCGACGGCCTACGGCCAGGGGCTGACCTTCCTGATGCTGACCGAGCTGATGATCCGGGAATGAGGTCCCCGGCGGGCGCCTGGAACCAGACAGAGACGGAGAAAGGATGAAGTCGAATGTCCACAAAGGCCGCGGAACGCAGAGCCGTTCACGGAACCGGGAAACAGTACTGGAAGCACCTCCGGTCCGAGGTGAAGCGGGACCGGTGGCTGTATCTGCTGCTGATTCCCGGAGTCATCTATTTCCTGGTGTTCAAGTATCTGCCGATGTTCGGCATCGTGATCGCCTTCGAGAACTACGTGCCGGCCTCGGGCGTGCTGGGCAGCGAATGGGTCGGACTCAAGTGGTTTGAGAGCTTCTTCGGATTCCCGGCCTGGACGCGGTACCTGGCCAACACGCTGATTCTCTCGCTGATGAACATCATCTTTTTCTTCCCGGCGCCGATCATTCTGGCGCTGCTGCTGAACGAGATGATGAATCTGAGATACAAGAAGCTGCTGCAGACGCTGCTTTACGTGCCGCACTTCATCTCCATCGTGATCGTGGTGTCCATCACCTTCGTGATGTTCGGACCCAGCGGCATCGTCTACAAGCTGACCAACCAGCTGCTGGGCTATCCGATCAACTACATGGGCAGCCCGGACACCTTCCGCTGGATGATCATCGGCCAGACGATCTGGAAGGAGACCGGCTGGGGCACGATCATCTTCCTGGCGGCGCTGACCAACGTGGACACGCAGCTGTATGAGGCGGCCATGGTGGACGGCGCGGGACGGCTGCGCCGCCTGTGGCACATCACCCTGCCGGCGATCCGCTCCACGATCGTGCTGATGCTGATCCTCCGGATGGGCTCCGTGCTGGACACGGGCTATGACCATCTGATCCTGATGGCCAACCCGCTGAACCGGAAGGTGTCCCAGACCCTGGACGTGTTCGTCTATGAGCAGGGCATCCGGGCCGGTCAGTTCAGCTACGCTTCCGCCATCGGCCTGATGAAGGCCATCGTGAGCGTGACGCTGGTGCTGGCCTCCAACAAGGTCGCGCATCTGATGGGCGAGCAGGGCCTCTACTGAGAAAGGAGGAAGCAGCATGAGTGAGAAAACCCTTATTTCTCCCCGGACTCACAAGCCGATGAAGATTTCCTCCGGTCCGGTCGGCCAGAACTCGACCCCGGGAAGCATCGCCTTCAACATCTTCAATTACGTGTTTGTGACCCTGGTGGCCATCACGACCATCATTCCGTTCATTTACCTGGTCGGCGCATCCTTCGCCACGGAGTACGAAATCGCGACCCGGCCCATGTTCTTCATCCCGCAGGATGTGTCCACCGGCGCCTATGAGTACATCTTCTCCTCGAGCAAGATCGTCCGGGGCTTCGGCAACAGCGCGCTGATCACCGTGGCGGGCACGCTGATCAACCTGTTCTTTACCGTGACCATGGCCTACGCGCTGAGCAAAACCCGCCTGCGGGGCCGGAACTTCTTCCTGAACATGGTCATCATCAGCATGTTCTTCTCCGGCGGCATGATTCCGGGCTATATCATCGTGGCGAACGTGCTGGGGCTGAAGAACACCTACTGGTCGGTGCTGCTGCCCGGCGCCATCAGCGCCTACAACCTGATGATCGTCAAGAACTTCTTCCAGGGCATTCCGCAGGAGCTGGAGGAATCCGCCTCCATCGACGGCTGCAACGATCTGGGCATTCTCTGGAAGATCGTGCTCCCGCTGAGCCTGCCGGTGCTGGCCACCTTCGGCCTGTTCTACGCCGTGGGCCACTGGAACGCCTACTTCGGCGCCATGATCTACATGACAGGCGCCAAGGAGAAATGGCCGCTGCAGGTGCTGCTGCGCGAGCTGATCATCATGAGCAACGGCACGGCCGGCGACCTGACCAACATGGCGGACGACTTTGTCCAGCCGCCGGAGCAGTCCATCAAGATGGCGGTCATCGTCGTTTCCACGGTGCCGATCATGTGCGTCTATCCCTTCCTGCAGAAGTACTTCGTCAAGGGCGTCATGGTGGGCGCGCTGAAGGGCTGACGCGAATCCATCGTTTCCTAAGGGCGCTGCCCTTAAAAATAATGAAGGAGGAAAACCTGTCATGAAGAAACTTGTTTCCCTGTTCCTTGCACTGGCGCTGCTTCTCTCGATGATGAGCTTCGCCGCCGCGGAAGAACCCTTCGTCATCAGCGTGCTGCTGCCGGAGTTCCCCGCCGACATCGACTTCGTCATGGAAGACAACCCCGTGCTCCAGAAGATCCAGGAGCTGACCGGCGTGAAGCTGGAGATCCAGTGGGGCCCCAACTCCACCTATGCTGAAATCTTCTCCACGACCCTGGCGGATGCGAATCCCCCCATGCTGATCTCCGCGACCAACGCGCGGGATCCTCAGGTCGTGAACTCCGCCCGCGGCGGCACCTTCTGGGATCTGACCGAAGCGGTCAACGACGCGGAAAACTATCCCTATCTGGCTGCCGGCAACCACGCGATCTATGACAGCATCTCCGTGGACGGCCATCTCTACGGCATCTACCGCAGCCGGGCGTTCCCCCGCGGCGGCATCTACTATCGCTGCGACATCGCCAAGGAAGTGGGCTTCGACAAGGAAGTCAAGACCATCGACGATCTGACCGAGCTGGCGGAGAAGCTGGCCGGCTACAGCGATGACACCTATGCCCTGAATATGTGCTCCTACACCGCGGGCACCATCAACGTGATCACCGTGGCGATGGGCGCTCCCAACACCTGGGGCGTGGACGCGGACGGCAACATCTATCCCGCTCATCTGTCCGAGGGCTACATGAAGGGCCTGAACTGGCTGCGCCATCTGTACGAAATCGGCGGCATCGATCCGAACTTCGCGCAGATCTCCACCTCCGACTGGGATACCATTGAACGGAACAACAAGGCGTTCATGCGGTTCGACTGCCTGGACAACGCGCACCGTCAGCAGGAGTGGTTCGAGAACAACGCGGGCGTGACCGAGCAGATCTTCCAGTCCGTGGGCCCGGTGGCCAAGGAAGACGGCTCCATCTCCGTGTGGCCGCAGAACGAAGGCTTCGCCGGTGAGATCCTGGTCATGAAGAAGGCCGTGAAGGAAGAGGATCTGCCCAAGGTGCTGAAGTTCCTCGACTGGTGCAACAGCCCCGATGGCCAGACCATCATCAACGCCGGTCTGGAAGGCCTGACCTACGACGTGAACGAGGAAGGCTTCCGCTATGTGCCGGAAGAGAAGACCGATGAATACACCAAGAATTCCCAGATGTATCACAACAACGTGAACCAGCTGGGCATGGGCGTCCCGGGCAACCTGGAGAACCCGAGGGCGGCCGTGAACCGCGGCTACACGCAGCTGCGTCAGCGCTATGAAGAACTGAACGTGGAGCTGGCTCCCTACGCGGTGCTGAACCCCTGCGCCGGTCTGACGAGCGAGACCCAGATCAACTTCGGCGCGCAGCTGGATCCCATCATCTCCGACGCGGCCGTGCAGTACATTGCGGGCCTGATCGGCGAGGATGAGCTGAAGGCTGCCTGGGACGAATGGGCTGACATGGGCGGTTCCAAGATGATCGAGGAATACAATGCCGCTTATCACGCAGCGCATCAGGAATGATGGATTTGCAATGACGACCGGGGCTGCCGTGCAAACGGCAGCCCCTCCCTTTGCGGAGGAAACATGAACAGAATCTACTGCTGCTTTCCGGGCGGAAAGCACAAGGCGCTGACCATGAGCTACGACGACGGCAGAACGCAGGACCGCCGCCTGATCGAGATTTTCAACCGGAACGGCATCAAGGGCACCTTTCATCTCAACAGCGGCCTGTTTGACCGGGGCGACCGGGTCATGCCGGAGGAGATTCCGGAGCTGTACCGGGGGCATGAGGTGGCGTGCCACACCGTGACCCACCCGACCATCGCCCGCTGCCCCCTGCCCGAGGTGGCGCACGAGGTGCTGGAGGACCGGCGCTTCCTGGAGGCGCACACCGGATACCCGGTGCGGGGCCTGAGCTATCCCAACGGCTCCCTCAGCCGGGACATTGAGGCGCTGCTGCCGGCCTGCGGCATTCGCTACAGCCGCGTGGTGGGCTCCTCGGACAGCTTCGCGCTGCCGGAGAATCCCTATCGGTGGCAGGCCACCTGCCATCACAATCACCGCCTGCTGGAGCTGGGGGACCAGTTCCTGGGGCTGTTCAAGAAGCAGTATCTGTATCTGATGTATGTCTGGGGCCACAGCTATGAGTTTGACGACCGGCAGAACTGGGATCTGATGGAGACCTTCTGCGAAAAGATGGGCGGCCATGAGGACATCTGGTACTGCACGAACATCGAATTCATGGACTGCATGGATGATTTTGCCCGCCTGCAGTTCGCGGCGGACAACAGCTTTGTCTATAATCCCAACGCCAGGGACTGTTATATTTCGGTGAACGACGGGACGCCCGTCCGCATTCCCGCGGGGCAGACCGTGAAGCTGTAATCTTCACCGGAGAGGGAGGAAAAACGATGGAAATCTACCGGGATGCCGTGACCGGCTACGAGGTGCGCCGCTATACGGAGGGGCCGGAGCGGAATGCCAAGCTTTACTTCACCTGCGAAAACTTTTCCACGGACGATCAGTACTTCTTTTTCATGAAGCAGCAGCTGGAGGGCCGGACCGACGGCGGCTGCTACCGGGCGAACGTGCGAACGGGCGAAATCGACCGGGTGACGGACGACACCTTCCGGGGCTTCGCCACGGACCGGGAAAAGAACATCGGCTACACCTGCAGAAACGAGACGGAGGTCTTCGCGGTGGATCTGGCCACCAACGGGATGACGAAGATCGGCGATCTTCCCCGGGGCGGCCGGATTACCGGGCATCTGACCGCGGCGAACACCGGCCGCATCGCCTGCAGCTATCATCTGGCCAACAAGTACTACGCCCTGGTGATCCTGGATCCGGGGAAGGAGGCGGAGGTGGTGTACCAGAGCGACTACCGCCTGGGCCACGCGCAGATCTGCCCCAGCGATGAGGACCTGATCTTCTACATTCACGAGACGGAGGGCGACGCCTTCCAGCGGACCTGGATGTACGACGTGAAGGAGCGGTACGCCCGGCCCTACTATGTGGAGCATCCCCATGAGTGGATTACCCACGAGGTCTGGAGCGCCGACGGCACGGAGATGGCCCTGATGAAGCTGGATCCCGCCGGCCCCGTGGAGGCGGGCGAAATCCACACCGGCAACATCATCATCGGCGATAAGGACGGGCGGCATTTCGACGTCCGGGCCAGCAGCACGCAGCTGCTGCATCCCTGCATCAGCCGGGATCACAAATGGCTGTGCGCGGACCGCATCAGCTATCTGGGCACGAAGGTGCAGGAGGGCGTGGTGCTCTTTGAGCGGGCCACGGGCAAATCGAAGCTGATCGCCACCACCGGCGACTGCCGGACCGGGGCGGACCATCAGCATCCCTCCTTCAACCGGAAGGGAGATCAGATTCTGTTCTCCAATCCGGACGAGCGCGGCAACGCCCAGGTGTGCGTCATCGATCTGAATCAGGTCTGGAAGGAATGGTAAGGCATGAATACGATCTTCATCATCGGGGATTCCACCGTCGAGGACAACAAACCGCCGTTCCGGGGCTGGGGCTGGGCCCTGCCCCGCTACGTGCGGGAGGGCGTGCGGGTTCGAAACTGCGCGCTGAGCGGGCGGTCCAGCCGGAGCTTCCGGGCGGAAGGGCTGTTTGCGCCCGTGGAGCAGGAGCTCTCCGCCGGGGATCTGCTGCTCATTCAGTTCGGGCATAACGACGAAAAGGACGATGAGCGCCACACGGATCCGGACACCACCTTCCGGGAGGAGCTCTGGAAGTACTGCGCGTTTGCCCTTTCGCGCGGCGCGAAGCCCGTGCTGTTCACGCCGGTTTCCAGGCGCTTTTTCGTGGGCGGCGGCAGCATGCTCTACACCCATGGGGAATATCCCCGGGCCATCCGGGAGCTGGCGGCGGAAAAAGGCGTGCTGCTGTGCGATCTGAAGAAGGACAGCCGCGAGCTGTACCTCTCCCTGGGGGAGGAGAAAACCGCGGAGCTGTTCGTCCGCCTGCGCCCGGGCGAAAACCCGGATTTCCCGGAGGGGCACGACGACAAGACTCATTTTAACGAATACGGCGCGGATCAGATCTGCCGCCTGGTGGTGGCGGAGCTGCGCCGGGATCCGGAGTGCGCGGCGATGCTGCGGAAGGACGCATGAAGAACACATATTTCTTTCATCACGGATGGAGGTTCAGACTCGGAAACGCCTTTCCGATTCAGGAGGCCATCGATCAGAACCGGGACCGGAACGGCAGAACCGTGACGGACCCCGCATATCTGGATACGGACTGGGAAAAGGTCGCGCTGCCGCATACGTTCAACGACGGCGACCTTTTTTCTGTGCCCATTGAGGACGGGGGCAGCGGGCAGCGCCGGACCACCGCCTTCTACCGCAACACGCTGGAAATCCCGCCGGAGCATCGGGGAAAGCAGACGCTGATCCTCTTTGAAGGCATGCGGCAGACCTGCTACCTGTACGTGAACGGGCAGCTGGCCGGGATGTACGAGGCGGGGGTAGGCCCCTTCGGCTTTGACCTCACGCGCTGGCTCCGGCCGGAGGGGAAGAACAGCATCGTCGTCGTCACGGACAACACGAGCACGCGGAACATTCCCTTCTGCGGGGCGGAGACGCCGGGCGCTCCGGACGTGGCGCCCGGCTCCTATCTCTGCTCCCAGGAGGAAACGGCGCCGGGCAACCGGGAGGGAGTCTGCTTCTCCTGGAACTGCAACGATTTTAATCCGGTGCTGGGCGGCATCTCCCAGCCCGTGC
>CAMNCR010000121.1 GCA_946534455.1 uncultured Clostridia bacterium
TGCAGCCAGTAGCTCATCGCGTCCTGCTCCGGATGGCCCCCCTCCGAGAAGGTGGGCAGCCCGCCCAGCCCCACCGGGAACAGATAGGGATGGAAGCGCAGCTCGTGCACCGGCACCTCCGCCCCCGCGCACAGCCGGCACTCAAACCCGGAGAACACGCACTTGATCAGTCCGTCAAAGCCCACGGAGGCGAAATAGGGCCCGTAGGGCTCCATGCCCACCCAGCTGTCATCGTAGAAGACATAAGCCTCCTTGCCGGCCTCATGAATGATGTCCACCAGCACGCGGGCCCTGTCCGCCACGAAGCGCTGAATGAAGTCCATGTAGTCCCGCTTGTGCGCCGTCGGGGGACGGTGCGTCGCCTGCAGCAGGCCGCCCTGAATAAAGTCCTCCGCCCCCAGCGCGTAGCCGTACTCCCGCTCGAAGGCGGTCAGGGCCGCCGGGCTCACGGTGAAATCATAGCTGGCCCAGTCCGTGAACCGGGTGCGGCGCCGGGAATCGCTGCCGAAAATCCACACAAAATTATAGAACAGGGACGTCAGCCGGACGACCTTCGTCTGGGGATTGTCCCTGCACCACCTCCGCAGCCAGTCCTGCAGATAGGCCCATGCCTCCGGATGCCGCGGATCCAGCTGGCGCAGATGCTCGCTGGTCCAGTGGTTCGTGGTGTGATTGTACATGTTGATCTCTTCCCAGATGCGCCAGCACAGGAAAGAGGCCGTGTACCGGTGATAGGGCACGCAGCGGCGGATCCGGATTTCTCCGTCCTCCCAGACCCAGTTTTCCCGCGGGACGCGCTCGCCCGCGGTCCGGTCCCAGACCTCCCACCAGGGCAGCGCGTCCGGGCTGTCGTTGAGCTCAAACTGCTCCGTAAAATACCCCGCCAGCGGCGTGATGGCCAGCGTGTCGGAGAGGGCCATCACCGGATCGGAGGACAGAAAGGTCTGCTGCTGCGCGTCCGGATGCGCCTGCGCAAAGGCGTTGTGCTCCCGGATGATGCACACGGTGGAATAAACCCTGTATCCCGCCTCGATGATTTCGGGGGAAAGCTTCGTGCCGTCGCTGTCCCGGATCACATCCGCGCCCCAGCGCCTGGCCATCTCCAGCGTCAGCTGTTCATAGCCCGCTTCTCCGGGCAGTGTAAAGTCGCCTTTTCGGAAATCACGCATACCGGGCCACCGTCCTTCCCTGTGTCTATTCGATTGAACTGTCCGCTGGATTCAGTATATAAAAAAGAACCCCTTCGTTTCTTCACATTTTTGAAGGAGTTTTGCGCAGTTTCAACCAAATTGATGCCATTTACCACAAAAAGCGGCGCAGCCGCGTCAGCGGCTGCGCCGGGAAAACCGGGGATGAAATTACAGCTGAGGACCGGCGGCAACCAGGGCCTTGCCGGCTTCGTTGCTTTCGTACTTGACGAAGTTCTTGATGAAGCGGCCCGCCAGATCCTTCGCCTTGGTATCCCATTCGGTGGGATCCGCATAGGTGTCGCGGGGATCCAGAATGCCGGTGTCCACACCCTTGAGCTCCGTGGGAACCTCAAAGTTGAAGTACGGAATCTTCTTGGTGGGCGCGTTCAGAATGTCGCCGTTCAGGATCGCGTCGATGATGCCGCGGGTATCCTTGATGGAGATGCGCTTGCCGGTGCCGTTCCAGCCGGTGTTGACCAGATAGGCCTTGGCGCCGCTCTTTTCCATCTTCTTGACGAGCTCTTCCGCGTACTTGGTCGGATGCAGCTCCAGGAAGGCCTGGCCGAAGCAGGCGGAGAAGGTGGGGGTGGGCTCGGTGATGCCGCGCTCGGTGCCCGCCAGCTTCGCGGTGAAGCCGCTCAGGAAGTAGTACTTGGTCTGCTCGGGCGTCAGCACGGAGACGGGGGGCAGCACGCCGAAGGCATCCGCGCTCAGGAAGATCACGTTCTGCGCGTCGGGGCCGGAGGACACCGGGCGAACCTTCTTGACGATCTTCTCAATGTGCTCGATCGGATAGGACACGCGGGTGTTTTCCGTCACGCTCTTGTCCGCGAAGTCGATCTTGCCCTCGGCATCCACGGTCACGTTCTCCAGCAGAGCATTCCGGCGGATGGCATTGTAGATGTCCGGCTCGGAATCCTTGTCCAGGTTGATGACCTTGGCATAGCAGCCGCCCTCGAAGTTGAACACGCCGTTGTCGTCCCAGCCGTGCTCGTCATCGCCGATCAGCAGACGCTTGGGGTCGGTGGACAGGGTGGTCTTGCCCGTGCCGGAGAGGCCGAAGAAGATGGCGGTGTTTTCGCCGTTCATGTCCGTGTTGGCGGAGCAGTGCATCGCGGCGATGCCCTTCAGCGGCAGGTAGTAGTTCATCATGGAGAACATACCCTTCTTCATCTCGCCGCCGTACCAGGTGTTCAGGATCACCTGCTCCCGGCTGGTGATGTTGAAGGCCACGGCCGTCTCGGAGTTCAGGCCCATTTCCTTGTAGTTCTCCACCTTCGCCTTGGAGGCCGCGTAGACCACGAAGTCAGGCTTGAAGCTCGCCAGCTCCTCCTCGGAGGGCTGGATGAACATGTTCTTCACGAAGTGCGCCTGCCAGGCCACTTCCATGATGAAGCGGACGGCCATCCGGGTGTCCTTGTTCGCGCCGCAGAACGCGTCCATCACGAACAGGCGCTTGCCGGACAGCTGCTTCTGGGCCATGGCCTTGAGCAGCGCCCAGTTCTCCTCGCTCAGCGGATGGTTGTCGTTCTTATATCCTTCCGTGGTCCACCAGACGGTGTCCTTGGAATTCTCATCCATGACGATGTACTTGTCCTTGGGGGAGCGGCCGGTGTAGATGCCGGTCATGACGTTCATCGCGTCCAGCTCCGTCAGCTGGCCCTTTTCAAAGCCTTCCAGACCCGGCTTGTTTTCTTCCTCAAACAGCTGTTCATAGGAAGGGTTGTGGACAATTTCCGCAGCGTCCAAGATCCCATATTTGGTCAGATCCAAAGCAGCCATCGAAAAAACCTCCTTAACATTTCCTGTCAGTTCTGCGGCATCCCCTGCTGCAGGCACCGCATTTTTTATTATCACTCATCCGTTTCAAATTGTCAAACAGTTCCTTGGGATCCAGCGCCCGGCTCATTCCCGGTTCCGGATTTCCCGCTGCAGCTTGTTGATCAGATCATCGATGTTGAAGACCTCCGTCTGATCCGTCGCCCGGTCGCGGAGGGAAAGCGTCCCCTCGCTGACCTCCTTCTCGCCGATGATGATCATGTAAGGCACCTTGTCCTCCTGGCGCGCGTAGCGGATCTTGTAGCCGATCTTCTCGTTCCGCTCATCCAGCTCCGCCCGGATGCCGGCATCCAGCAGGGTCTCCGTCACCTTGGCAGCGTAGTCCATGCTCTTGTCGGAAACCGGCAGCACCTTCACCTGCACCGGCGCCACCCACAGCGGGAACGCGCCCTTGGTTTCCTCGATCAGGTAGGCCATGAACCGGTCGATGGAGCCCAGAATCGCGCGGTGCAGCACCACGGGCGTCTTCTCCGTGCCGTCCTTGTCGATATACTTCAGGTTAAACTTGGCCGGCAGGCAGAAGTCCAGCTGGCAGGTGCTCAGCGTATATTCCGCGCCGATGGCGGGCTTCACGTTGACATCCAGCTTGGGGCCGTAGAAGGCCGCCTCGCCGATTTCCTCAGTGAAGTGGATATCCAGCTCGCGCAGCACCTCGCGCAGCGCGTTCTCGGCCTTTTCCCACATCTCGTCATCCTGATGGTACTTGACCTTGTCCGCCGGATCCCGCAGGGAAAGCACGCAGCGGTAGTCCGTGATGTGGAAATCGCGGTAGACCTCCCGGATCAGGCCCACCACGGAGGCCACCTCGTCCTTGATCTGATCCGGCGTCACAAACAGATGGGCGTCGTTCTGGCAGAAGTGGCGGCCGCGCTCAATGCCCTTCAGGGTGCCGCTGGGCTCAAAGCGGAAATCGTGGGCAATTTCGCCGATCCGGATCGGCAGATCCCGGTAGGAATGCAGCCGGTTGGCGTAGATCATCATGTGATGCGGGCAGTTCATGGGCCGGAGCACGAAGCTCTCCCCCTCCACCTCCATGGCCGGGAACATGTTTTCCTTATAGTGCTCCCAGTGGCCGCTGGTACGGTACAGATCCACCGTGCCCACGCAGGGCGTCATCACGTGCTGATAGCCCATGCGGATTTCCTTGTCGCGGATATAGTTCTCCAGCACGCGCCAGAGGGTGTAGCCCTTGGGCAGGAACATGGGCAGCCCCTTGCCGATCAGGTCGTCCGTCATGAAGAGCTGCATATCCCGGCCGATCCGCCGGTGATCGCGCGCCTTCGCTTCCTCCACCTGGCGCTCGTACTCCTTCAGCTCCTCCTGATTGCGGAAGGCCACGCCGTTGAGCCGGGTCAGCATCTTGTTCTTCTG
>CAMNCR010000122.1 GCA_946534455.1 uncultured Clostridia bacterium
AACCCACGCTGGCCAAGCTGATGCGGATGAGGGATTGAGTCATCAATCAACAACGGGAAAAGAGGGATCACGATGAAAAAACATATGCATTCAGATTCTGGAAGCTTTGGTTATGAAACGGACAGATGTTTGAAGGATGATATAAGCAATATGACAGCTCGTATGAAGCTGAGACATTAATGGTTTTCATACTCCACTGTACCTGCAATTTTGACATGGATCAGAATTGCAGTTTTTTTTGCCTGAGTGTTATTTTACCCCTTGACAAAACAGTTCTCAATAGCTAAACAATGATTCATCTTGAAAGCGATTTCTCCTAAGAATTGCCCATGTGGCTATATAGATAAGCAAGACGGGAACACTGTACAAAACCGCTCCCGCATAAGGTCCGGTTTCTTTCGGCTCCAAATCATTCAGCGACAGGGATGCAGGCAACAGCGTTTCATCCGGCAGCAGTATCAACGGCTGCTCTACCAGATTCCATACCTCCGCAAAGCAAAGCAGCCCCAGCACGCACAAGCCGGGGATCAGCTGTGGCAGAATAATCCGCATATAAATGACCCAATGGGAAACTGTATCCAACTGCGCCGCCTCCCATTGCTCCTCGGGGATAGAACGAACAAACAACCATACTGTCAACGGTCCAAGTGCTGAAAACGCTTGCAATAGAATGACGGCGATCTGATGGTCGTATAAACCCGTCCATTTGGTCAAACGGATCTTTCCAGCGGTTGCTCCACAAAACAGGAAGCGCTGAGAATCAAACGCTTCCTGTTTTTTATTCTATCTGATGTCTGCCAGGTGCCAGTTTTCTGGGAAAATGGAACCTGGAAGTTATCTGATTCCTTTGTTCAATCTTTTTTTCTCTGTGGGCGCACTTATTCCGCGTCTGACGGTCTGAGCGTCAGAACCAGCTCTTCCGCATTGACGCCTTCCGGCAGGAAATAGTTGAGCAGGAAACCCTCCTGCACATCCGCGGAGCCGAAGCCTTTTTCGGGGTCAAAACCAACGCCCCACCAGCTGAAACCGTAGAGCGGAATCTCTTCGCCGGAGGCATCCACGAGCATGAACTGAGTGAAATTGTCCTGAATCAGATCCGCATAGGCAATGCCGTCCTCGCCGGCCAGCAGACGAATCTGAACCATGGGATCCTGGATCTGCACAAGAATGCGGGTATCCTCCTTCATGGTCCTGGAGCCCAGGGTCACGCCACCAAACAGTTCACTGCAGGGGGCCACCCGGACAGAATCAACGGACAGTTCATAATCCATCCAGACATAGGGGCCAACGATGCCTTCGCACTGAAGAGTGTCCCCGGTTTCCTCTGCTGCGCAGGTGCCGGCGAGCAGGAAAAGAGCGGAGATCAGAACAAGCAAAAACTTTTTCAACATGATGATCCCTCCTTATTCAATGATGGTGCTCCGTTTGATTCACAGTATAAATGTTCACCCTGCAATACACAAGTACTTTTTTCTGTGGAGCGCAGGTCAGTGGGAGCGGATGCCGCTTCAGGAAGGAACCGGGCGGCAGGGACGGGAAGCCCCTGATGGAGCGAAGGAGAAAGAAAAAACATCAATTTGTCTGTACAAATTTGTATCCAGAAGTTATAATGGCGGGGAACACGCGAAGAAAGAAGGAATGGAGCCGTTTATTTTGCGGCTTTGAACCTGTTTATCCGCGTGAAACGGAGTAAACTGGACTCAGCCTTCGGGCAGGACGCAGGATGAACGGAACCTGATGGGAGGAGAAAAATTCATGATCGAGTTTGTACAGGCAACGAAGATTTACGGAAAGAGCGATCACGCGGCGCTGGACCATCTGAACCTGAAGGTGGAGGACGGATGCGTATATGGCTTCCTGGGACCCAACGGCGCGGGAAAGACGACGGCCATCCGCCTGCTGACCGGCGCGCTGCGCGCAACGGAGGGAACCGTCAGGATCAACGGGATCGATGTCGGCGAGCGGCCGGTGGAGGCCAAGCGGATGATCGGTTTCGTGCCGGACAGCCAGGAAATGTATGACAAGCTGACCGGCTGGGAATATCTGAACTTTATGGCGGACATCTTCGGGGTCAGCTCGGAGGACCGGAAGCGCAGGGGCGAAAAATATCTGGAGCGCTTTGAGATGACCAGGGCCGCGGGGGACCGGATTGCCAGCTATTCCCGGGGCATGAAGCAGAAAATAGCGGCCATCGGCGCGCTGATTCACCATCCGCCGGTGTGGGTGCTGGATGAGCCGATGGTGGGCCTGGATCCCCGGGCGGCCTTCCTGCTGAAGGAAGAAATGAAAAACCGGGCCCAGGAGGGCGCGACGGTGTTCTTCTCCACCCATGTGCTGGAGGTGGCGGAAAAGCTGTGCGACCGCGTGGGCATCATCAACCGGGGCAAGCTGCTGGTGGAGGGTACGCCGGAGGAGCTGCAGCAGAGAACCGGCGACGCGTCCCTGGAGGATGTCTTCCTCGAAATGACGGAGAACGCGGCGGAGGATCAGTAAAGGGGAGGATCACATGAAACAGTATGGCATTCTGACCCGGGTGATGCTGCGCAATATGCTGGCATCCCTGAATCCCTTTGCGGCGAGCTATGACGATCAGCGAAAGAAGAGCCGGGCCATCATGCGGGCGATTCTGCTGTGCGTGGTCTCCCTGGCGGCCGTAGGCTCCGTGATCTATCTGGAGTATCTGATTTTCACCGGGCTGAAGACGATCGGCATGCCGAAGCTGCTGCCGGGAATGGCCCTGTTCGTATCGACGACCTTTACGCTGATTATGGGCCTGTTCCAGGGGCTGTCCGAGCTGTTTCAGGGCAAGGACGCGCCCTTCCTGGCGACGCTGCCGCTGACCTCGCGGGCCATTTTCTCGGCGCGGATGACAACGCTGTATCTGTCGGAGCTGGGAATCAACACGCTGATCTGTGTTCCGGCGTTCGTGTTCTACGCGATCGGCACCGGATCCGCCTGGCCTGTCGCGCTGACCGGCATTCCGGTGCTGCTGCTGACGCCCATCATTCCGCTGTGCATCGTGGCGCTGGTGGCATCCCTGCTGATGCGGATCAGCTTCATCTCCCGGCACCGGGATACGGTCGTCATGATCCTGAGCTTTGGGATCGCGATCGCGTATTCCATCGCTGTGACGATGGGCAACGCGAGCCAGCAGAGCATGGATGAGATGATCGTGGGCCTGCTGAGCCAGGAGGGCATGCTGGGCAAGCTGATGGGCTTCTTCCCGCCGGTCCGGTGGGCAACGGAAGGCCTGACCGGCTCCTGGGGCATGCTGCTGCTCTACGCGGCGGTATCCGCGGCCTGCGTGGCGGGACTGGTTGCGCTGATTGGACCGGGCTATCTGGCCGAGGCGCTGAGCAGCACGGAGAAGACCGTCAGCCATCGCCGGGTGCGGGGAGAATACACCTGGAAGAAGGGCGGCGCCCTGGGCGCGCTTCACGCGCTGGAATGGAAGCAGCTGCTGCGGACGCCGGCCTGGGCCTATAACGCGCTGGCGGGCGTGGTCATGTTCCCGCTGATGATTACGATCGGCATGATCGCCGGAGCCAGAGGCGCGGGCGATTCCATTGAGGGCCTGCGGCAGGTGCTGGCGACGGTGGATCCGGGCTATATCGCGGTAGTGACCGCGGGCGTGCTGATGTTCGGCTGCATGGTCAACCCGGCGGTCTCCACGGCGATTTCCCGGGAAGGCGGCTGCTGGCCCTTCGCGCTGACGCTGCCCGTGAAGCAGCAGACGCGCTTTCTGGCCAAGCTGCTGGTCGGCCTGGAAATCAATGTGGTCTGCTCGGCTCTGCTGGCGGTGGTGGCCTATGTGCTGATCCGGATGAACGTGCTGTGGCTGCTGGCGGCGCTGGCGGTATCGCTGCTGGTCGGTCTGGCGTCGGCGGCCTTCTCCCTGTGGGTGGACGCGAAGCGGCCGCAGCTGAGCTGGGCCTCCGAGATGGAAGCGATCAAGAAGAACTTTAACCAGGTTTTCGGCATGATGATCTGGGTGGTTCAGGTGGCACTGTGCGTGGTGCCGGCGATCTTCCTGTGGGATCGCGGCGGCGGAATCACGCTGCTGGGGATCGCGGCGGTGGCGGTGCTGGAAACGGCGCTGAGCCTCTTCCTGCTCCTGCGGGCGGTGAAAAAGCATCAGGTGCTGAAGGGATAAGCAAAACGGGCAGCTCCGGCGAGGAGCTGCCCATTCTTTTCCTTCTGTTATTCTCCAAAGGCATTCCAGATCTGCTCGAAAACCTTGCGGCTCAGGCGGACAACGCGATGGTCCAGGTGATTGGAGGAGCCGTTGGTGCTCATGACGAAGACGAAGCGGGTTTCCGGATCGAAATAGACATTGGACACGAGGCCTTCGGACATGCCCTGGTGGCCGTAAAGCGTTTTGCCGGGAACGAGGGTGGTTTCCCGCTGGACGCACAGGCCATAGGGCGTGGGGGCGGTGACCCCGCCCTGCCCGGCGGGCTCGGCCATCATGGCCGCGACGGTCTCCGGCTGCAGCACCTGCTGGCCCTCCAGCCGGCCCTGATCGCACAGCATGATGCCCAGACGGCACAGATCGATGGGACGCATCCAGAGGGAGCCCACCGTGATGCGGAAATGCCGGTCCGGATTCACCGAGTCATCCCAGTCCCGCTCCAGCAGGTTGCTCCGGGAGGCATAGAGGTTTCCCTCCATGTTATACAGATCCGGTACATCCTCGGGATTAGCCAGGAGAGAGGCGGCATAGCCGGCGGAGATGTTGAGCGGCACAAAGAGGGACTGATGGATGCTGTCATTGAGATTCTGCCCGGTGACGGACTCGATCAGGGATCCCATGATGCCGGCGCCGAAGTTGGAATAGCGGTAGACCGTGCCGGGGGTCTCGTCATACCAGTTGCCTTTGCGGACTTCATCGGTGGAAATCAGATCCCGGAGCGTGTTCCGGGAGCTGGGATAGCCGCCGTGGGGATTCAGGGAGGAGGTATGCGACATCAGCATGCGCAGGGTGATGGGCGTCTTCCTGGCATAGGGGTTGCGAACGGTATAGCCCAGATAGGTGGAAATATCCTCATCCAGCTTCAGCAGACCCTGCTCCACCAGCTGCATGACATGGATGCCGGTGACAAACTTGGTGACGGAGGCGATCCGGAAGTAGGTGGTAGGGGTGACGGGCACTTTTTTCTTTTTGGCCGCGTAGCCATACTGATACTGATAGACGATTTCGCCATCCCGCGCAACGACCACGGCGGCGCCGGAGGTTTTATTGTTCCTGAAGATCCGGCTGAGCGACTGGGACAGGCTGTCACCGTCCTCCGCCGAGGCCCGGGGGGCGCACAGCAGCAGGCAGAGGAACAGGGCCGCGAGGCGGGTGAAAAGCTTTCTGAGGGACATAGGCCATTCTCCGATAGCATGATTTTTTTCAGCAGCTATTGTAAAAGAGAAGGAGGCACTTTGGCAAGCCCTGATTTGGCGGAAGGCGCGGTGTGCCGCCCCACTTGAAAAGAACGGGATACCCGTGGTACACTGCCTGTGCCGGCGCGCGGGCGCCGGGGCGCAGAAGA
>CAMNCR010000123.1 GCA_946534455.1 uncultured Clostridia bacterium
GCAGAAGGGCGCGACGGTGTCCATCCAGTCCGAATACTGGGGCCGGGTGGAGACGAAGGTGACCGGTACGGGGCTGTCCTCCACGGGCCATCCCTACGCGGACGCGGAAATCACGCAGGACGTCATCTATGCCCTGGGCGAGGTGTCCGAGATGATGAAGGAGAAGATCGGCCTGCGTCTGACCACCCGTGCCCAGGAGGCCACGTGCCTGATTCCCGCCTCGGCGGTCCGGGGCAGCGGGGAATCCCGGTACGTCTATATCGGGGAAACGGAAAGCTCCGCCTTCGCGGGCACGAAGATGATCGTCCGGAAGCAGGATGTGACGGTGCTGGCGGAATCGGCGGAGACGGTCTCCATCGCGGAGGATCTGTCCCGCAGCAAGGTGCTGTATATGGAGGACCGCGCGCTGAGCGAGGGCGGCACCGTGATGCAGTATGAGGAGTAAGGCGGCATGAAACAGGGATTTCGAATGACGCTTCTGCTGCTGCTCGGCGCGGCGCTGCTCCTGGGCGGACTGGCCGGGGTCTGGCTGTCGCCGGAGGTGATTCAGTACGCCTTTGTGCCTCCCGCGGGCAAAACCGCCGCAGAGCTGCAGGCGCTGCTGGAGGATGCGCGGGAGGTCCTGCAGGAAAGCTTCCCGCTGCTGACGCTGCACGGGCAGCGCAGCGGCGTGACGCTGACGGCCGGAACCCGCAGCCGGGACGACATCTGTCTGTATCAGGTGGCCTCCGGCTGGAATGAGGTGTATCCCCGGAGGTTCCTGGCGGGCAGGCCTGTTTCCCCGCTCGAGGCGGCAGAGGGCGCGGCGGTGATCGTGCTGGATGAACGGACGGCGTTCCAGCTCTTCGGAGATACGGAGGCGGTGGGCCGGAGCGTGAAAATGGGAGAAACGAGCCTGGAGGTGATCGGCGTCGCCGGGCACAGCCGGCGCATCGGTGAGACGGGCGCCTTCGCGGCCTGGACGCCGCTGGCCCCGGCGGCGGACATGGAGCTGACGGTGCTCTCCGCCCCGGCGCCCGCGGACGCAAGCCTGATGACGCTGTTTGAAACCACGGCCAGGGAGCGCTTCGGCGCCGGCACGCTGATCAGCACGCGAAAGGAAAAGCAGACGGTGACGATGATCCTCCGGTGGGTGCTGCTGCTGGCGGCCCTGTGGGGGATGGCGGCCGCGGTGCGCCGCGTGAAGCGGCTGGGCAGCCGACAGGCGGCGAGGATCCGGGCGGAAAAGCAGCACCGGTATCCCGCCCGGCTGATTCCCTGGGCGGCGGTGCGGCTGCTGCCGGTGTTTCTGAGCGTGTGCGGACTGATCGCGGCGGGCGCGGGGCTGGCCTGGCTGGCCTTTTCGCCGGCGCGGACGTTTCCGGAGTGGGTGCCGGAGTCCCTGGGCAATTTCGCCACCTGGGGCGACCGGTTCTGGAGCCTGACGCGGAAGGCGGCCGAGCCCATGACGCTGCGCACGCCGGAGCTGGCGGAGCTTCGCTTCTGGGGCGCGCTGGTGCGCTGGGGCACGGTGCTGACGCTGATGGGCGTGATCCGCGGCGGCATGGCCGGCAAAAAGCGGGCACAGGAGAAACAGAGAGAAAACTTGCGCTGAGGCCCGGATGGGGCTATACTGGCTGAAAATGCTGATGATCCTCTTCGCGCAAGCGCTTGAGAGCGGAAATGGAGTGAAAGTATGTATCCGATCGTCCAGAAGAAGCGACTGAATCCCACCGTGACGCAGATGGAAATCGAGGCTCCCTACGTGGCCCGCAAGGCCAGGCCGGGCCAGTTCATCATCCTGCGGGTGGATGAGGAGGGAGAGCGCATCCCCCTGACCGTGGCCGGCACCGATCCGGAGCGCGGCACAGTGAAGATCATTTTCCAGATCGTGGGCGCGACCACGGAGCTCCTGAATCATAAGGAAGCGGGGGACAGCCTGCAGGATTTCGTGGGCCCCCTCGGCGTGCCGACGGAGACGGAGGGCGTGAAGAAGGTCTGCATCGTGGGCGGCGGCGTGGGCTGCGCCATCGCGATGCCCGTCGCGGAGGAGTTCCACCGCCTGGGGGCGGAGGTGACGAGCATCATCGGCTTCCGGAACCGGGATCTGCTGATCCTGGAGGATGAGTTCCGCGCCTGCTCGGACGAGCTGATCGTGATGACGGACGACGGGAGCTACGGCCGGCACGGCAACGTGACCGTCCCGCTGAAGGAAATGCTGGAGGGCGGGAAGAGCTTCGACCGCATCATCACCATCGGACCGCTGATCATGATGAAATTCGTGACCCTGGCGGCAAGGCCCTTCGGCGTGCCGGTGACGGTGAGCATGAATCCGATCATGGTGGATGGGACGGGCATGTGCGGCGGATGCCGGATCACGCTGAACCGGGACGGGAAGCGGATCACGAAGTTTGCCTGCGTGGACGGACCGGACTTTGACGGATACGAAATTGACTTTGACGAGGCCATGAGCCGCGGCCGGATGTACGCGGAGTATGAACGCCACGCCTATGAAGAAACCTGCAATCTGTTCAGAAACGCGTAAGGAGGACTGAACCATGGCGGTGAATCCGAAAAAGCATGAGATGCCGGCGCAGGCTCCTGAGGTCAGAGCGCACAACTTCCAGGAGGTGGCTCTGGGATACACGGAAGAAATGGCCCGGGAGGAAGCGGCCCGCTGCCTGAACTGCAGAAACCGGCCCTGCGTCACCGGGTGCCCGGTGAACGTCCATATTCCCGATTTTATCGGCCGTCTGCGCCAGGGACAGTATGAGGAAGCCTACCGCGTGATCAGCGAGAGCTCCTCCCTGCCGGCGGTGTGCGGCCGGGTGTGTCCCCAGGAAACCCAGTGCGAGGCCCAGTGTACGCTGCGCGTGAAGGCGAAGATGGATCCCGTGGGGATCGGCCGGCTGGAGCGGTTCGTGGCGGACTGGCACAACGCCCACAGCCAGGAAGCGGCGCAGGCCCCGGAGACCAACGGCCACCGGGTGGCCATCGTCGGCGCCGGGCCCTCCGGCCTGACCTGCGCCGGAGATCTGGCGCGGAAGGGATACCAGGTGACGGTGTTCGAGGCGCTGCATGTGGCGGGCGGCGTGCTGGTGTACGGCATTCCGGAGTTCCGTCTGCCCAAGGCCATCGTGGCCCGGGAGGTGGAAACGCTGCGGCAGCTGGGCGTGAAGATCGAGACCAACGTGGTGATCGGCAAGACGCTGACGGTGGACGAGCTGTTTGACATGGGCTTTGAGGCCGTTTTTATCGGCAGCGG
>CAMNCR010000124.1 GCA_946534455.1 uncultured Clostridia bacterium
CAGGCGGTGCCGACCATCCAGGTTCAGCCCCAGGTGCAGGTGCAGCAGATGCCGGTGATGGTGCTGGATCCGACGACGGGTCAGTACGTGCAGCAGATGATGTACATGCAGCTGGATCCGACGACGGGGAACTACATCGCCGTGCAGCCGCCGCAGGCGGTGGTGGCGGATCCCAAGACCCTCGCGGAGCAGCAGAAGGCCGCGGAAAAGGCGGCCAGGGAGGCGGCCCGCCAGGCGAAGGAGCAGGAGGCCGCGGAGCGCAGGGCCCGGAACGACGAGCTGCGGGAGGAAGCCGCGGAGCGCGCCCGGAGGAATGACTCGATCGCTGGCCGGATCAAGAACCAGGCGATCAGCACCGCGACCCGTCAGGTCGTTTCCACGGTGACGAAGAACATCACCAACGCCGTGACCGATCTGCTGGGCGGCGGCAAGAAAAAGTAATCGAAAACGGAAACAACCCGCTGGCAGGATCTCTGCCGGCGGGTTGTCTGTTTCCCGGCGAAGCGATGGCTTCGCCGTTTTATTTCAGGAAGGGCAGCCAGGCGCCGTAGGTGCCGGGCAGATGCATGGCGAGGAACCAGGAGGCGCCGTCGCCGGTCTGCAGGCGCTGCAGGGCGGCCAGCACGGGGGTGAAATCGTTCTCCGCGCCGGACAGCTGGGCCAGCGGGGAGGAGTCTCCGCGGGCGGACAGGAGGCTGCCGTCAAAAAGCTGCAGCATGAACTCGCTGGGGGTCATGCCGGGCTCATCCTCCGCGGCGAAGCCGGGATGGGCGAAGGCATGCCGGGCGCCGTATCCGTCGGCGGGCGTTTCGGCGATGGAGGCCAGCACGGCGATCAGCTGCTCCGCCGCTTCGGTCTTTCCCTGCGGGGAAACATAGGCGCCGGACTGATTCGGGCGCTGGGCATAGGCCTGCTCCGCGGCCTCCTGCAGGGAGGGATCGTCCACGGGCAGCAGGAGATCGGTGCCGTAGCGCTCAAAGCCCCACTGGGGGAAGGGAAGCCGGGGAATCACATCCGCCGGATTGATGATGTTGAAAATATTCCCATAGGCGGGAATTTCGCCGCGGACCGTGCGGGGCGTGGCAAAGGTGTAGACGAAAACGTTTTCCGGCTGATACCGGTCCGTCAGGCGCGCCCCCAGAATATTGGCCACCGCGGCGCCGCGGCTGAAGCCGGTGACCAGAAAGCAGGGATCGTTCAGGCTGTCCAGATACGCGGCCTGGGTGGAGAGCACATCCTCCGCGGCGAGCACGAAGTTTTCCGCATAGGGCAGATCAAAGTTGCCGGAGGGCATGAGCTCCATGTTCAGCTTCCACTCGCCCTGGCCTGTGCCGCGCACGGCGATGATGACCTCGGTCCGGCCGCCGTCCGGGGTACGGTCATAGAGGGAATAGGTGGCCACATGCCGGGTGTCCGACGGATCCCGGTCCGCGTTGAAAACGCCGACGAGGCGATAGCCGCCGGTGGCCAGCACCTCCGACTGGACGGAGGGCAGATAGCACAGCTCGGAGATGTTCAGCGCCATGTCCGCCAGATCGGGATCATACACGGCGCTGGAGGCGGAAAAATCCGCGGAGGCGGCAGAGGCGACGGTCAGCAGCAGGACCAGCAGGAGAAGGAATCCATGTTTCATGCTTTGCGTTTCCTTTCGTCAGGGTAGCTTCCTCCGGCATTATACATCAAAAGCGGGATCCGCGTCGATCCTTCCGGCGGAATCGGAGAAATAGCACAGAGAAGAAGCACGAAACAGTTGAGAAAGTTGCGGGATCATGTATAATCGGATGGAAAGAGCAATGAATGAGGTGGCGTGAGAGAATGCTGGAGCTCAGAGAAATTACGAAGACCTATCCCGCGGGCGGGGAGCGCGTGGAAGCGCTGCGGGGCATCAGCCTGCAGTTCCGGAGCAACGAATTTGTTTCGGTGCTGGGGCCGTCGGGCTGCGGAAAGACGACCCTGCTGAACCTGATCGGGGGCCTGGATCAGTACACCAGCGGCGACCTGATCATCAACGGAAAATCCACCCGGGACTTCCGGGACCGGGACTGGGATACCTACCGCAACCATTCCATCGGGTTCGTGTTTCAGAGCTATCATCTGATTCCGCATCAGAGCGTGCTGCAGAACGTGGAGCTGGCGCTGACGCTGTCCGGCGTCTCCCCCCGGGAGCGGCGGGCGCGGGCCCGGGAAGCCCTGGAGCGGGTCGGGCTGAAGGACCAGATGCGCAAGAAGCCCTCCGAGATGAGCGGCGGACAGATGCAGCGGGTGGCCATCGCCCGGGCCATCGTCAACAATCCGGATATCGTGCTGGCGGATGAGCCCACCGGCGCTCTGGACACGGAAACCAGCACTCAGGTGATGGACATTCTCAAGGAAATCGCCCGGGACCGGCTGGTGATCATGGTGACCCATAATCCGGAGCTGGCGGAGCGGTATTCAACCCGCATCATCCGGATGCTGGACGGGCGGGTGACGGAGGATTCCATGCCCCTGGGGGCGGAGGAGCGGGACCGGGAAGCGGAGCTGGACCGGGAGAGGCAGCGGGAGAGCACAAAGCGCAGAAAGCCCTCCATGTCCCTGAAAACCTCCTTCGGGCTGTCGCTGAAAAACCTGATCACGAAAAAGGGGCGGACGCTGCTGACCAGCTTTTCCGGCTCCATCGGCATCATCGGCATCGCACTCATCTACGCGGTGTCCAACGGGATGACGGCGTACATCAACACCGTGCAGGAGGACACGCTGTCCTCCTATCCGCTGGTGCTGGAGGCCCAGCACGTGGATTCGGGCTCCCTGCTGACCACCTTTATGGGCAAGGCGCGCTCCGCCACGGAGCACCCGGACGACGGCGTGTATCAGAAGACCATGATGTACGACCTGATGAACGCGCTGAATTCCGCCGAGACCCAGCAGAACGATCTGAAGTCCTTCAAGCGCTTCCTGGACGCCGAACGGGCCGCGGACGCGGAGGAGAACGTATGGCAGACGGCCGTCAGCGGCGTGCAGTACACCTATGATACGCAGCTGCAGGTCTACACCCGCAACGGGGACGGCAAAATCATCGCCTCCGATCTGCGCAAAACCATGCAGGATATGATGGGCAGCTTCATGCGGACCGATCTGAGCGGCTTTGCCGCCATGCAGAACGAGGCCATGACCAGCTCCCAGTCGGCCGCCATGAACTCCTTCGCCCTGTGGCGGGAAATGCTGCCGGGGGAGGACGGACGGCTGATGAGCCCGCTGTTCGAAAAGCAGTACGATCTGGTCTACGGCAGCTGGCCCACGCGGTACGATGAGGTGCTGCTGGTGGTGGATGAAAAGGGAGAGCTGTCCGACCTGACGCTGTACACGCTGGGCCTGCTGTCCCAGGAGGATATGGAGCGGGTGATGCAGGCCGCCATGACGCGGGAAACGCTGGAATATGAGGCGAAGGGATGGAGCTATGAGGAGGTCTGCAGCCTGGATTTCCGGGTCATTCTGAACGCCAGCTGCTTCGTGAAGGATGCGGAGACGGGGCTGTTCACGGATCTCCGGCAGACCGACGCGGGCCTGCAGTACCTGTATGACAACGGCCTGAAGCTGCGGGTGTGCGGCGTGATCCGTCCCGCGGCGGACGCGGTGGCGACCATGATTTCCGGCGGCATCGCCTATACCAGCGCGCTGACCGAATATCTGGTGGAGACCGGCAACGGGTCGGAGGCGGTGCAGGCACAGATGGCCACCCCGGACCGGGACGTGCTGACCGGCCTGCCCTTCCGTGACAGCTCGGCCATGACGGAGGAAAAGAAGGCGGAGGCCTTCCGGCGCTATGCGGCCGCCATGAGCGACGCGGAAAAGGCGGCCGCCTACCGCAGCATCCGGCTGGAGCCGTCGGAGGAGATGATCCGGGACGCGGTGATGGAATACATCGGGGCTTCCCCGGAAAACCTGGCGGATTCCCTGGCGGAGGGCATGAGCTCGCAGATGGGCATCGATGTGGAAACCGCCCGGAAATACCTGGCCTCCCGCTCCGAGGAGGAGCTGATGGGCATGCTGACGAAGGCCATGGGGCCCTATGTCCGGGACATGTATGCCGCGGGGGTGGAGATTCAGCTGCGCCGGATGAGCGAGCGCGAGATGGCCGGGGCCCTGGACGCGGAGGTGGCCGAGGCGTCGGACGCGTTCTGCGCCCGGGCCTACGAGCAGGCGTTCACCTTCTCCGAAAGCACCTACGAAAAGAACCTGAAGACGCTGGGCTATGTGGATCTGGATTCGCCGGCAACCGTCAGCCTCTACGCCTCCACCTTTGCCGCGAAGGATGAAATCGAGCAGGCGATCGCGGCGTACAACGAGACGGTGGAGGATCTGGCGGAGCTGCGGTACACGGACTATGTGGGGCTGATCATGAGCTCGGTGACCACGATCATCAACGCGATCACCTATGTGCTGATTGCCTTTGTGGCCATCTCCCTGCTGGTGTCGAGCATCATGATCGGTGTCATCACGCTGATTTCCGTGCAGGAGCGCATCCGGGAGATCGGCATCCTGCGGGCGATGGGCGCCTCCAAGCGCAACGTGTCCAGCATGTTCACCGCGGAGACGGTGCTGATCGGTTTCGCAGCCGGGGCCCTGGGGGTGGGGATCACCTGGCTGCTGTGCATCCCCATCAACGCCATTCTGCGCCACCTGACGGGGCTGAACAATCTCTATGCCTTCCTGGATGTGCGCATGGCGCTGATTCTGGTGGCCATCAGCACGCTGCTGACGCTGATGGCGGGCGTGATTCCCTCCCGCAGCGCGGCGAAGAAGGACCCGGTGGTGGCGCTTCGCACGGAATAAAATCCCCCAAAAAGAAAAAAGGGCCGGGCCCGGGGAAGGCCGCTTACGCGGCGGATTCCCGGGCCTGGGCCGTATAGAGCTGATAATACAGACCGCGCTTCTGCATGAGCTCCTCGTGGCTGCCCATTTCGGCGATGCCGCGGTTGCTGATATAGAGGATGCGGTCGCAGTTTTTGATCGTGCTGAGCCGGTGGGCGACGATGAAGCTGGTCCGGTTCCGGAGCATTTCCTGAATGCCCTCCTGGAGGAGCTTCTCCGTCTGGGTGTCGATGGAGGAGGTCGCCTCGTCCAGAATCAGAATGGCCGGATCGGAGAGCAGCGTCCGGGCAAAGGCCACCAGCTGCTTCTCCCCCTGGGACAGGTTGCCGCCCCGCTCCTGAATCTGTGTTTGATAACCCTGGCTCATCTTCCGGATGAACTCGTCCGCGTGGACCCGGCGGGCCGCTTCCCGGATTTCGGCGTCGGTGGCGTCCAGCCGGCCGTAGCGGATGTTATCCAGAATCGTGCCGGAGAAGATGAAGCTGTCCTGCAGCATGATGCCCAGCTGGGTTCGCAGGCTCCGGAGCGTGACCTGGCTGATGTCATGGGTGCTGCCGTCCCGGCCGTGGAGCAGGATCCGGCCGCCGTTCAGGTTATAGAAGCGGCACAGAAGATTGATGATGGTGCTCTTGCCCGCGCCCGTGGGGCCCACCAGGGCGATACTTTCTCCCGCCCGGACATGCAGATCCAGATGCTCCAGGACATTGATGCCCTCCTCATAGGAGAAGGTCACGTCCTCAAAATCCACCTCGCCGGAGAGCTCCGGCAGGGCCTCCGCGCCCGGCGCGTCATCCACGACCACGGGCTCGTCCATGGTCTCAAAAATCCGCTCCAGATACGCAATGTTGTTGACAAAGGAATTATAGATGTTGGCCAGGTTGGTGATGGGCTGCCAGAAGCGGCTGACATACTGCCCCATGGCGAGAATGACGCCGAAGGAAACCATCCGGCCGCCGCCCATCCAGTAGACGCCGGCGATATACAGGAAGGTCAGCACGATCTGGGTCATGGTTTCGGAGGTCAGCCACACGGTGTTGCTGATATAGACCGCCTTCAGCCAGGCCTGCCGGCAGGCGCCGGCCAGGCGCTGCATGATGCTGATGTTGACCTCCTGCCGGTTAAAGAGCTGGCTGACGCGCACCCCGTCGATGGACTCCGCCAGATAGGCGTTGTAGTTGCTGTTCTTGTTGCTCTGGTTCTGCCAGGCGCGGCGCTGACGGGGCTTGATGAGGATGATGACGGCGATGAAGAAGGGCAGGCCCGCGACGATGACCGTGGCCAGGGTGGCGTTGGTGGAATACATGAACACCACGATGAAGATCAGGTTGATGATCTCCAGAATCATATTGATGATGCCGTTGGACAGAATGTCCGACACGGAGTTCACATAGTTGATGACGCGGACGAGAATCTTGCCCGCCGGCCGGCTGTCGTAATAGGAAAAGGGCAGCTTCTGCAGATGGGCGAACAGGTCGCTGCGGATATCATAGATGATCCGCTGGCTGACATGGGCCATCATGCGGGAGCGGATGGTGGTCAGGAGAATGCTCAGGGAGATGACGCCGACGAACAGCAGGGCCATCCGGCCGATCATCGCGACATCTCCCTGGGGCACGGCCTCATCCAGCACCCACTGAATGATTTTCGGAATGGAGAGGGAGGCGACGCTGGCCAGCGCGCTGAGCAGCAGCGCGCAGAGCATTTTATACTTATGCCGGCCGATGTACCTGCCGGCGCGCCTGAGATGCTTCCACTGGAACGGGGATTCCAGGCGCTCGTCCACGTCAAACTTATTCCGGGCCATGTTATACCGCCTCCTTCATGGGGATGCCGTACTGCAGACAGTAGGTGGTCCAGTAGTATCCGCGCTGGGCCAGCAGCTCCTGATGGGTGCCGTGCTCCACGACGCGCCCGTCCTGCAGGACGAGAATGAGATCCGCGTCCCGCATGGAGGAAATGCGCTGGGCGATGATGAACTTGGTGCAGGTGAAGGGCAGATCCCGCAGCTGGGCCTGGATGTACTGCTCGGTTTCGCTGTCCACGGCCGAGGTGGTGTCATCCATGACCAGGATGCTGGGCCGCATGGCCAGGGCGCGGGCCAGGGCAATGCGCTGGCGCTGGCCGCCGCTCAGGCCGACGCCGCGCTCGCCGATGATGGTATCGTAGCCCTCGGGCAGGTGATCGATAAATTCCGCGGCCGCGGCGCGGCGGGAGAAATCCTTGACCTCCTCCAGGGTCAGATCCTGATCCCCGAAGGCGACGTTGCCCTCGGCCGTATCGGAGAAGAGGAACACGTCCTGGGTGGCGGTGCCGATGCCGCCGCGAAGCTGCTGCAGCTTCCACTGCCGCACGTCGCAGCCGTCCACCAGAATGGCGCCGCCGGTTACGTCATAGAAGCGGGCGAGAAGCTGAATCAGGGTGGTTTTGCCGCCTCCGGTGGGGCCCATGACGGCCACCGTCTGTCCGGGCTGGACGGAGAAGCTCACATCGGAAAGCACGGTCTTACTGTCCACCTGGAAGGAAACATGCTGGAAATCGATCTGGCCGCGCATGGCGGGATGGTCCTCCGCGTCCGGCGCGTCCACGATTTCAGGCTGGGTAAACTGCAGCTCCATGACCTTCGCGGCGGAGGTGGAAAAGCGCTGCAGGTCGTTGATCAGGTTTCCCAGATCGCGCATGGGATTGCTCAGCGCCCAGCTGAGGCCGGTGAAGATCGCCATTTCGCCGGGGGTCATTTCTCCGCGAATGATGAAAATGCCGCCCACGAACACCGTGACCAGCATCATGCCGTTGGCCAGCAGCTCGATGATGGGGAAAAAGGTCAGCCAGAGCTTGTTGATCCGCAGATGGCTCTCCATGAAGGCGCGGCTCTTTTCGTCAAAGCGGGCCATCTCATAGTCCTCCCGGGCAAAGGCCTTGACCACCCGGTTGCCGGCGATGTTCTCCTGGGCGGCGGCGTTCATTTCGGAAAGCCGCTCGCGCATGGCCATGAACCGGGGACGCACCCGCCGGGAAAAGAGCTTTGTGATCAGCAGCAGGGCCGGGGTGATCACGATGAGCATGAGCGTCATCTTCGCGTTGACAAACAGCAGATAGACCGTGGCGAACAGGAAGGTGCAGGCGCTGTCCACGATGCGGTAATCGATAAAGCTGAGAAAATGA
>CAMNCR010000125.1 GCA_946534455.1 uncultured Clostridia bacterium
CGGCCTCTGGCCGCGCTGTCCGTCCCGTTTTGGGCAGAGCTCCGGAGTCGCTCTGCTCCAGACATAGTTTAACACTTGTCCATATACAAGGACGGTTACATGGCATTTTTTGTTCCGTAGAATACAAGTATTTTTTTGTTGGACGAAGCATTTTTTTCGTCCAAAATGTAACTTTCATGTCCGGAAAAGCGTTTTCGATCCTTTTATCCGCTGCTCCCGCTCCGGGTGAGCATCTTTCTTCTGCGGTCTTTTATCTCTCGAAGGGAAATAAAAATGGCCCCGAAGGGCCAATCTGATACCGATTGAGGAAGCCTGCGATGAGAGCAAGAAAACACAAAAGGACCGTCCCGTGTTTTGTTATTCGAACCAGGCCTTGGGGAGGTAGGCGCGCTGGTTTTCGAGCATGTCGTCGAAGAGCTTCTGGCCGTCCTTCACGGTCACGGCGGCCATCTGGGGATCGTTCATGAAGGTGGTGAAGCCCAGCTTCCGGTCGCAGCGGAGGGCGGCGGTCAGGGTGTTTTCCTGATTATAGACGTGGCGGGCCACCAGCGGCAGAATCGCGGCGGGCATGGGGCCGGCGTAGAGCGGCTCGATGCGGTCCCGGCCGAAGAGGGCATTGGTCTCCACCACGGCGCCCAGGGGCAGGTTCGGGATCTGGCCCCGGTTGGGGATATTGACGTTGGACACCAGATCGCCCAGGCCCAGCACGGCCTTGAGCAGCAGGTGGCCCTCCTCGCCGGAGGCCTTGAGCACCAGCTCCTCCTTTCCGCTGATCAGATCATCCGAGCGGCGGAGGCGGTTGTGCAGATCCTCGATGCGCCAGTCCACGGTGGTGAGGCTGAACTTCCAGGAGCGCACCACCTCCGGATTCAGCGTATACCAGGGGGCGGTAAACTCCGCCAGATGCCGGTCGCCGGCGGCGGCGATGGCGCCGTAGCGGCGGAAGAGATCGAACTTCACGCGCTGGGCGCAGTTGAAATGGGAATTCATCCAGTTCTGATCTCCGCCCTCGTCATAGCCGGTTTCGTAATACTTGTCCGCCAGGGCGGCATAATGGGGCATGAGGTCCATGCCCTGATAGCTGGCGCGGGTGATCCAGGTGAAATGGTTGATGCCGGTGACGGTGGTGTAGAGCTCCTGCCGCTTCACGCCCTCGATGCCCAGCTCCGTCTTCAGCATGGAGCACAGGAGCTTCTGGGTGCCGAAAACCTCATGGCAGCAGCCGAAGGCCTTGATGCCCGGGAACACCTCATAGAGCGTGCGCACGCACAGGGACATGGGGTTGGTATAGTTGATGACCCAGGCCTCCGGCGCGAAATCCCGGATCGCCTCGGCGATGGTGACATACATGGGAATGGTGCGCATGGCGCGCATGAAGCCGCCGGCGCCGACCGTATCGCCCACGGGCTGATACACGCCCACGCGCTCGGGCAGATGCACGTCGGAGCGCATTTCCTCGAAGGTGGCCGGGAGAATGGAGATCACCACGAAATCCGCCCCGGTCAGGGCCTCCCGCAGGGAATCGCTGACCTCATACTGCCAGCGGGACACGGCGTCCGGATGCGCGCTGATTTTGCGGCCGATGATCTGATTGCGCTCGGCCGCGGCGCGGTCGATATCGTACAGGCGGATCGTGCCGCACATGTCCGCGTCCATCGCCAGGTCCATCATGAAGCCCCAGGCCCAGCCGCGGGAGCCTCCACCGATATAGGCTATGGTTAACTCTTTGGGATTGACCGGATTCTTCATGGGCTTGAAGCCTCCCTTTCTGCTGCATTCTTCTCCTCAATGTAATCACTCTTTGCGCCGGTGTCAAGCGAAAGATTGTCATTTCGGGCTGTTTTATGGTATACTGATCTGAATTTGCTCTGCCCGCAGGCCGGAGCCTGCCTCCAAACAAGAAACCAAGATGGAAGGAAGCGATTCTGAAATGATGAAACGTCTGTCCCTGATGCTCTTCGCCTTTCTGCTGACGCTGTGCGTCACCGCCGCTTCCTGGGCGCAGGAAAGCGCGCTGAGCGCGGAGGAGCTGCTGGAGTTCGTGGAGGGGCTGCGGACGCGCGCCCTGGAATCCCAGCCGCTGAACAATCCCGCGGATCCGGATTCCGTTTCCGAGGACGGAACGCTTTTCGCCTATGATTTTGCCTCCCTGTACGCCGCCTCCGCGGAGATGACGGAGGACGCGGTGCTGACCGCCTGCGTGATTTCCGACCCGGAGGAGGTCCAGTTCCGGGGCCGCACGGCCGACCTGCTGGCCGGGGAGCTGCTCTCCCTGTTCCGCAATGACAACCCCACCCTCGCCGGCACGCGCGGCGGCGCGCTGCTCTATCTGGACGGAACCGCGGCCGACGGCTATGTATACGGCCAGGTCACCCGGGACGGGCAGCGGATTCAGTTCATCGAATACGGCATTCTGGAGCAGACGGAGGCGGGACCCCGGCTGCTGTCCGCCCTCTTCGGCCTGACGGAGGGCTACGTCGTCTCCCTGCGGGTGGACGGCATGGCGGAAGCCACCACGGCCGAGGCCGCCCAGGCCCTGTATGACAGCCTGGCGGAGCTGGGCGCCGAAGGCGACTATACCCAGGCGCCCACCAGCCTCAACGGCCTGGAGCTGACCGCCCTGGCCGAGGAGGATCTGACCATCAACGGCACGCCCTTCCTGCGCCTCCAGCCCGAAAGCTTCGGCGGCCTGCCGGAGGATGTGCTCATGGAAAACGACGAGGGGACCTGGATGCGGGTCATCGAGGGAGACGGCTTCACCGCCGTGTTCGCCTGCGACGCGGAGGGCGGGAACGCCCGGATCTCCTCCTTCTCCATTCTGTCCGACGATTACGAGGGACCCCGGGGCGTGCGCCTGGGCGACCAGTTCCATGAGGATTTCACCCGCTTCCGCAACGGGGAGCAGGAAACCGACGGCACCACCGAGGTGCTCTACGGCCTGGAGGGCACCGCGCCCTATGGCATGGCCTACTACGCGGACGGGGACGGCATGACCCTGCGCTATGTCACCGCCACCGCCCAGGGGCAGGATGTGGAGCTGTACCTGCACTACACGCAGAATACGCTCTCCGAGATCATTCTGCACACCATCGAGCCCTAATCCCGGGAAACCAGGGGGAAACAAATGTTCATCAATCTTAGCTGTCCGGCGGAGCTGTTCCGGACCGTGCTGCCCACGGAGGAATCGCCCGCCTGCGGTCTGCTGCTGTACAATCTGAGCGACCGGGTCATCGTCTCGGCCGAGGTCACGCTTCGCCTGCTCAACCGGCGCGGGGAGGAGGAGGAGCGGCTTGTTTACCGCGCCCGCGCGCTCAACGGCCGGCCGCATAACACCTTCACCATGAACGTGCCCTGCACGCCGGCCCCCGCCATCCGCCAGGCCGAGGTCTCCATCGACAAGGTCTGGTTCGCGGACAACGCGGTCTGGCGCAAGGAGCCGGGCCAGGAAACGGAATACGTGCCCAACCAGCTGCCCGTCTCCCGCAGCCTGTCGAACCTGAAGTTCGTCGCCGGGGAATCCGCCGTGGGCTATCCGAGCCAGCAGGAGGGCGTCTGGGTCTGCGTCTGCGGCCGGCCCAACCCGGACCGGGATCCCTTCTGCGCGCGCTGCCTGCGGCAGAAGGAGCTGGTGTTCGCCCGCTTCAACCGCGAGGCCGTGGAGAAGCAGCTGAACCAGAAGGAGCGGCAGCTGGAGCTGAAATCCCGCTCCGCCCTGGAGGACACGGCGCGGCTGCAGCGCATCCGGGAGGAGCGCTTCGTCCTCCGGCAGCGGAAGCGCCGCTTCCGCCTGCGGCTGCTGTCGGCGGTGCTGTGCGCCGTGGCGCTGGCGCTGCTTTCCCTGGGCGTGATCGCGCCCGGCGCGCGGCTGTATGCTGCCCGCCGGGGCATGGAGGCCGGAGATCTGGACGGCGCGGAGCGCGTGCTGCTGGAGCTGCGGCGCTTCCCCGGCGCGGAAAGCCTGCTGGCGGAGTGCCGGTACCGGCAGGCCGCCCTGTGCGCCGAGGAGGGCGGCGAGATCGACGCCCTGCGGGAGGCCGCCGGCATTCTGCGCGCCGCGGGCGAGCGGGAAGGCGCCGCCGCGCTGGCGGCGCAGGCCGAGGCCCGGCTGGCCCGGGCGCTGCTGGCGGACGGGCTGTACGCCGAGGCCCGGGAGGCCATCGCCGCGCTCGGTCCGGAGGACGCCGAGGCGCAGGCCCTGCGGCAGGAAATCGATTATCAGGAAGCGCTGGAAAACATGAATCAGCGCTACTATGTGCTGGCCCGGAACATCTTCCTGGGCCTGGGGGACTACCGCGACGCGGCGAAGCAGGCCGACGCCTGCATCTATCTGCCCGCCCTGGCCCTGATGGAGAACGGGGAATACGACGCGGCCATCCGCCAGCTCGAGCGCATTCCGAACTATGAGGACAGCGCGGAGCTGATCCACCACTGCTCCTATCTCAAGGGGCTGACCCTGGAGCAGAAGGAGGACCTGGCCGGCGCGGCCGAGGCCTATTTCACCGCCGGCGACTATCAGGACGCGCCGGACAAGGCGCGGGCCCTGACCTATATCCTGGCCGAGGACGCGTTCTCCGTGGCCAGCTTTGAAAAGGCCATGGAGCTCTATGCCCGGATTCCCGGCTACGAGGACGCGGACGAGAAATATCTGGCGAGCCTGTATACCCTGGGGCACCGCGCCCTGGCGGATCAGGAATACAACCGGGCGCTGACGCTGCTGGAGCGGCTGCCCGAGGGCTATGAGGACCGGGACAGCCTGATCGCCCAGGCCGCGTATCAGGCGGGCCTCGGCGCCGCGGAGGAGCAGGACTGGGCGCGGGCGGTCACGCTGTTTGAGCGGGCCGGCGGCTACCGCGACGCGAGCCGCCGCCTGGAGCGGGCGCAGGCCGCGCTGGAGGCGGAGCAGGCGCCCCCGCCGGAGGCGACGGAGGACGCCGCGGAGACGGCGGAGCCCATCGCGACCCCGGCCGGAGAGCCCACGGACACCCCGGCCCCCACCGAGACCCCCACTGAGGCCCCGACGGAAGCCCCCACCGAGGGTCCGACGGCCACGCCCACCGAAGCGCCGACCGGGACGCCAACCGCGGCCCCGACGGAAGCCCCCACTGAGGCCGCCACCGCCGCCCCGACCCGGACGCCGACCCCGTCGCCCGAAGGCACCCCCTCCGACGCGCCCGGGGAAACCCCCGCGGGGGAGGCGACGGAGGAGATCACGGATTCCTTCCTCGTGCGGGATGACGAGTAACGTTCCCGGCGGGATGGGCCACGGACAGGAGGAGGCGGACAGGTGAAACGACGGATTCCGGAGCTGGACGGCCTGCGGGCCTGGATGATTTTCGTGGTCAGCTGGTACCACATCTGGCAGCAGAGCTGGCTGCGGCCGTCCATCGGCAGCTATTCGCTGGACTACCTGGTGCGGTCCGGCTATGTCTGGGTGGATGGCACGGTGCTGCTTTCCGCCTTTTTGCTGTTTCTGCCCTATGCCCGGGCGCACCGGAGCGGCTCCCCCCTGCCGGACACCCGGCAGTTCTACGCCCGGCGGGTCCGGCGCGTGCTGCCCTCCTACTATTTCATTCTGCTGCTGGTGTTTTTCGCCGTCGCGCTGCCCTGGGGGCTGTATCAGGACGGCCCGTTCCTGGTCAAGGATCTGGCGACGCATTTCACCTTCACCTTCACCTTCTTCTATGATACCTGTGTGGCCACGCCCCTGGGCGCGGCCTGCTGGACCCTGGCCATCGAGGTGCAGGCTTATCTGCTGTTCCCGCTGATCGCCCGGGCCTCGCTGCGCTGGCCGGTCCGGACGGCGGTGATCCTGCTGCTGATCTGCTTCGGCTTCCGGGCCTGGTGCCTGTGGGCCCTGACGGAGTACACGATGGTGGTCAATCAGCTGCTGAATTTCCTGGATGTCTATGTGACGGGCATGCTGGCCGCGCGGCTGTATCTCCGGCTGGAGGCGGGGCGGGAAGCCCGGCAGGGACAGAAAAAGCAGGCTCTGCTCTGGAGCCTGCTGATGACGGTGCTGTTTTTTGCCTTCGGCTTCGCCCTGGTCCGGATGCTGCGGCTGCAGGCCGGATCAAACGGCTACGACCAGATTCAGGCGCATCAGATGATGTATCGCCCGGTGTTCGCGCTGCTGTTCGCGGGGCTGGTGGTGACGGCGCCCTTCGCCGCGCGCCCGCTGCGGGCGCTGCTGGGCAACCCGGTCACCCGCTTCCTGTCCGCCATTTCCATGAACTACTATCTGATTCATCAGACGCTCATCGTCCATATGAAGCGGCTGCACTTCCCGGCCTCCCTCTCGGAGACGCCCCAAATGGCGGGGGAGCAGCCCTGGCAGAATCAGTATACCTTCTGGGCCTTCGCCCTGAGCCTGGCCGCGGCGATCCTGATCACCTTTCTGGTGGAGAAGCCCGCCGCCCGGGCGCTGGAAAAGCGGTTTACTTCTTCTGCTTCGGCCTGACGCCGCGGATCGTGGCGCTGGGCATGGAGGCCTGCTTCATGAAGGCGCTGGGGCTGATGCCGACGATGTGCTTGAACTGCTTGGAAAAATGGTACGGATCCTGCATGCCGACCTCGACGCCCGCCTGACGGACGGAATAGTTCTGATCCCGCAGCAGCTCCTTCGCCCGCTCCATCTTGCAGTGCAGCACATAGCTCAGCGGCGGCATGCCGACCTCCGACACGAAGCGCTTGCGGAAGGTTTCCATGGGCATGCGGCTGATGGCCGCCATTTCCGCCAGGGAGAAATTATCCTTATACTGATTGGCGCGGAGCGTGTCCACCACCTTGGCGATTTCATGGCTGAGCATGGCGTCCATGGCCACGGGCTGGCCCCAGTGGCTGGCGATCATGCCGTAGAGCAGGTGCTGGAGCTGATAGGTCGCGTCCGCGGTGCCGGTGTGCCGGACGATCACCTGCACGATCTGCTCCGCCAGATACAGCTGGCTCGGCAGCGCGCCCTGGCGCAGGGGCTGATGCAGCAGCGCGCCCATCTTCCGCACGACCAGCGGGCTCAGGGGGCCCTCCAGCGCGATCCACAGGCACCGGGTTTCGCACTCGGTGTGAATCTCACAGGGATGCGGGCCGCCCGGAATGAAGCACGTCGCTCCCGCGGGCAGCACGAGATCGTGCCCGTCCCAGCGAAGCAGGATCTCTCCCTTGTCCACCGCCAGCCAGACCCACTGCTCCCGATCCCGCAGGGGATAGGACCCCGATTCGAGCACAAAGGCGCCC
>CAMNCR010000126.1 GCA_946534455.1 uncultured Clostridia bacterium
CCCCGCCGTATCGATCACCCGGGGCAGGCAGGCCCGCGGAATGTCCAGCAGCTTCAGCAGATCCTCATCCCAGTCCTGCTTTTCCAGGTTGAACAGCATGGTTCTGCCCGCGTTGGTCGCGTCGGTCACATGCGGCCGGCCCTCCAGCAGGTTCCAGCACAGGAAGCTGTCCACCGTGCCGAAGCACAGCGCTCCCTGCTCCGCCTTCTCCCGCAGGTTGTAATAATCCAGCATCCATTTCAGCTTCGTGCCGGAGAAATAGGCGTCCGGCACCAGGCCCGTCTTTTCCCGGATCATGTCCCCGCAGCCGTCCCGCACCAGCTGATCCACCAGCTGGGAGGTTCTGCGGCACTGCCAGACGATGGCGTTTCCCACGCACTCGCCGGTTTCCCGGTCCCAGAGGAAGGTGGTCTCCCGCTGGTTGGTAATGCCGATGGCCGCGATCTCGCTCACATCCACGCCGCTCAGGCGCACCGCCGTCTTCAGCGCGTTCACCTGCGTGTTCAGAATGTCCCGGGGATCATGCTCCACCCAGCCGGGCTTGGGGTAATGCTGCGGGAACTCCTCCGCGTACGAGGAAATGACCTCGCCCCTCTCCGTGAAGACCACCGCCCGGGAGCTTGTGGTCCCCTGATCCAGCGCCACCAGATATGCCGCCATGCTTCCTGCCTCCTCTGATCGTCCGTCTCCGCTTATTTGATCTGAATGCCGTAGATATAGGATGTTCCCTTGCCGGTGGTGCCGATGACCATCATATCGTTATACACAGCCGGGGAGGCCTCGATGGTTCCCTCCACGGTCAGCTGATGCACGACGCGGCCCGTGCTGCCCTCCAGCAGCAGAATTTCTCCGTCTCCGCGGCACTGAATGACCCAGCCCTTTCCTTCGCTGTCATACACCGCCACCGGAGAGGATTCCGCCCTCTCTCCCAGACCCTGCACCCAGCGCACCTGACCGGTCGCCTTGTCCAGCGCCACGAGAGCCGCTTCCTCCCCTTCCGGCAGGTTCAGCTCGCTCCGTCCCTCCTCGGACAGGCCCGTGACCGTAAACCAGACCAGATCGCTCAGGCCCTGCTGTCCGATCAGCGGAGAGGCGATGATGCCGACCTCCTGCTTCGTTTTGGTGTTCTTTTTCACCGGCAGCTCCACCGTCCACCTTTCGGCGCCGCTGAGCGCGTCATAGCAGCGCGCCTGCGCGGCGCCCTTGCTCCGGTTGAGCAGCACATTGCCCGTGTACAGATTCAGCTCCCGGCTTTCCGTCAGGTCCAGCGCCACCGCCGCCATGACCGCGTCCCCGGTGTTGACCGCCCAGACCGTCTGCAGCGTGTTGGTGTCCACGCACCGCAGCACGCCGCCCATATCCGCGTAGAATACATAGCGGTCATACATGGCCAGGGAGGACTCCACCGCCGTCTGGCTGTCCTTCTTTTCGCCCTTCGCCTTGCTCTTGAGCACGACGTTGGACTCGCTCTGCTTGTAGACGCCGGCCTCATAATCGAAATCGCTGCCCAGGGTCACCAGATACAGCAGGCCGTTGGTGCCCGCGGTAATCAGGGTGTCGCTGGTCCGGTCAATCAGGGCCGAGGTCTCGAAGGAGCCGATATCGTTGAAGGCCCGATGCAGCTTTCCGTCCAGCCCGTCGATCAGGGAAAGCTCCTTGCCGCTGTACAGGTTGTACTGCCGCAGGCCGATTTTGCCGGTTTTCACCTTCATCTTCCGGGCAAACTGCCCCACCGTCATGAAGGGATAGCCGCTGGGATGCACGCTGGGAGAGCCCTTCATGGGGTACCCCAGCTTGATGCTGTTCCGGGTCAGGTTGCCGTCCGCCAGGTCCAGGAAGTAGATCACCCCGTCCATGCCGGCGATGATGACCTCCTTGAGGCCGGATTTTTCAATCTTGGCCTCGTACAGGTTGCTCTTTTCCCGAACCTCCTTGCTCCATTTGACGATGGCCGGCTGGCCGGTCCAGCTGATGCCGTAATAGGTCTGGCTGGCGCCGCGCGCGCTTCCCGCCTCGGTCCGCCAGGCGATTTCCAGCAGCTGCGGATCGGTTACGGTTCCCTGGGCCGCGTTCTGCCGGAACGCGTCTCCCCGGAAGGTCAGGATTCCCATGGGCTTCTTGGTGTATTCGCCGCCCACGGGCATATGAATCAGGTCCTTCGCCGCCCGGGTATATTCCGCCACCTTCTTGCTGCCATTGAACACCTGCGCCGAAGCAATCAGCGCGGGATCCGCCTCCGCGGCTGCCTCCGCCGTCAGCGGCGGCGTGGCCGTCGGCTCCGGCGTCGGTTCCGGCGTCGGGGTGGCCGTGGGCTCCGCGGTGGGCTCCGGCGTCTCCGTGAATTCAGGCGTCGCCGTCGGCTCCGGCGTCGGTTCCGGGGTGGGGGTGGCCGTCGTCAGAATGACCGCTACCTCCAGATCGGAGGGCAGCGTTTCCTCCGGCTCCGTTTCCTCCTCCCAGACCTCCTCCGCGCTCTCCGGGAGCGGAATGGCCGCCACGGTCACCGGGAAGCTCTCTCCCGTCTCCTGCCAGTCTCCGTCCCCGGTTCTGGCCTGCAGCCACAGGGTTCCTGTATAGCCCGCGTCCAGATGCATCGTCAGCATCCAGAGCTCATCCTCGGCATTGTCTCCGTTCACGCGAACGGTTTCCATCTCCATCCCCGCCTCATCTATCAGGCGGAGATCCGTCACCTGCTTGGCCGCGGCCACGGAAAGCATCACGTCCGTCGGAGCCACCGCGTCCTCATTGCCGGTCACGATCAGCTCCGTGATCAGGCGCTCCGGCTCCTCCTCGCCCTTCTGCCCGCCCAGCAGGCCTGTGACAGGCGAAAGCAGCTTTTCAGCCGCCTGATGAATCCCGCTTTCCTTCGGGAGCAGCAGCAGCGCCCCCGCGACGGCCAGCACCAGCACCAGAAGCACGATCAGCGCCACCAGGCCCGCCCGGCGCTTCCTCCGGGGCTTCCGCTCCGGCTGCACCGGCGGCTCGGAGCCGCTCCCCGCCTGACCGGCCGGGGCATACCGGTTTTCCGGATACTCCCGGATCCGCTCCGGCGCCGGCCGAACCTGCCGGGTATAGCCCTCCCCCATGCGCCCGGGGGCATAGCCCACCCGCAGCGTCGCTCCGCTGTTCTGGGGCGAAAGGTTTTCTCCGGGCGTCGGACGGCGCACCTCGGCCGGGCGCCGGAGCGAAGATCCTGCCTCCGCGCGCCGCGCCTGGGGCGGAATCCGGGAGGGATGCAGTGCCTTCAGGCGGCTGTCGCCCGCCTGCTGCACGCTCATCCGCTGGTCCGCCGCCACCGGAATGCGCACCCGGGCATCTCCCAGGGGCTTCCTGGCCGGAGCCGGCCTGTCCGCCTCCTCCGCGGCCGGCCGAACGGAGTCCTCCGACGGGGCGGCCGCGGTTTCAGAAGCCTGCGCGGGCGCATCCGCCGCGCCGGCTTCGGGACTTTCCGTCCTGTACCGATCCGAACGCCGCCTCCGCACGGGTCTTTCCGCCGGAACAGCCTCCGGCGCTTCCGGATTCAGCGTTTTTTCTTCCTCACGCATATCTTCCAAGATTCTGATTCTCCTTCAATATATTTCCGGCGCAGCGCCGGAAGCTCTGCGGCCCGCGAAGCGGCCGCCTGATTTCTATAAAATACCAATGATAATTATAGCCCAATCCCCGTTTCCCCACAAGTCCCTTGTCTTTTCCCGGCCGGAACACTATACTGGTGCGGAGCAGCCTCCGCCCCGGGCGGGGGCTGCCGGACGGATCGATTTTCTGAAGGAGGATGCAACCCTGCCATGCGCTGTGAGCTCTGTCCCCGCCGCTGCGGCGTGGATCGCGCCGTGTCCCGCGGCTTCTGCGGGCTGGATTCCGAGATGCTGATTGCCCGCATCGCGCCCCATCTGTGGGAGGAGCCGCCCATCTCCGGCTCCCGGGGAACGGGCACGGGCGCCGTCTTCTTTTCCGGCTGTACTCTCCGCTGCGCCTACTGTCAGAACGGGGATATCTCCCACCGCAATCAGGGACAGCCCTTCTCCCCCCGCCAGCTCAGCGACGCGCTCCGGCGGCTGACGGATCTGGGGGTCGTGTCCATCAGCTTCATCACCGCCACGCCCTTCGTGCCCCAGCTGCTGGAGGCCCTGGAGCTCTGGCGTCCCCCGCTGCCGCTGGTCTGGAATTCCTCGGGCTATGAGCTGCCCGAAACCCTTCGCCGCCTGGAGGGCGTGATCGACGTCTATCTTCCCGATCTGAAGCACTGGTCTCCCGCGATGGGAAAGCTGTGTGCCGGCGCGCCGGACTATTTTGACGTCGCCTCCCGGGCGCTGACGGAGATGTGCCGCCAGACCGGCACCCCCGTCTATGACGCGGAGGGGGTGATGACCCGGGGTACCCTCGTGCGCCATCTGATCCTCCCGGGGCTCACCGGGGAAAGCATGAAGCTGCTGACCTGGGTGCGGGATACGCTGCCGCCCGGCACCCCCGTCAGCCTCATGCGCCAGTATATTCCCTGCAACGGCGTCTCCATTCCCGGGCTGGACCGCCGGGTCACGGAGCGGGAATATGAGCGGGTCCGGGCCCATATGGCCGCCCTGGAGCTGCCGGGCTATCTGCAGGAGCCGGATTCCGCGGACCGGGACTTCGTGCCCGTGTTCAATCAGCCGGAGAGCTTTGTGTAATGACAGGGGGCGGCCCGCCGATGCGGGCCGCCCCCTGTCTTCTGTCTGTCCTCCGGCTCAGGCCGGCGCCAGCAGGTTCTTGATTTCAAATCCCTTGGCCAGATTGCCGGTAATCTTCATCTGGCCCTTCATGAACAGCCGCATGACGGTCGTCTCTCCCCGCATCATCTTCATCAGGTGATGATAGCTGCAGCGGATATGCGCGTCCGCGTCATGATAGGACCAGGGCTCCACCCGGTAGGTGCCGTTTTCAATGGCGATATACAGCCACCCGGCCCCCTCGCCCACCAGCTCAATTTCGATGATCCGGCGGAAATCGGAGCGGATCCGGTCCGGATGTGCCTCCCGGTTGTGGGCATCCACCCGGCTGTATTCCTCCCGGATGTTTTCAAAGGCCTCCTGGAAGGTCAGCCCGGCGGTGTGACCGGCCACGTACACCTCCTGATACATCCGCTGATACTGCCTGGCGCTCCGCTCCCAGGAGAAGTCCTTGTTCATGCACCGCTCCTGCAGCGTGTGGAAGGTTTCCGGATCGCTCAGATAGATCTTGATCGCCTGCAGCACCGCCAGATACAGATCCTTCGCCGCGTACTCCGAGAAGGAGAAGCCCTCTCCCACGCCGTCAAAGGAGCTGTAGAACCGCACGGAATCCCGCAGGCCGCCGGTTTCCCGCACGATGGGCACCGTGCCGTAGCGCATGGCCATCATCTGGCTCAGGCCGCAGGGCTCGAAGCGGGAGGGCATCAGATAGAAATCCGCGCCGGCGAACACCTCGCTGGCCACCTCCTCGGAATAATCGTCCGAGAAGCCCATCTGCCCCGCCCAGTGCTGCGCCGCCCAGCGGAAATATTCCGTGTACTGCGGATCGCCCTGGCCGAAGATCACCAGCTGCACGCCCAGATCCATGAGCCCGGGCAGCGCGTCCCGGATCAGGTCGAAGCCCTTCTGCTCCACCACCCGGGCCACCACCGCCACCAGCGGCCATTCCGGCTCCAGCGTCAGGCCGAAGCGCCGCTGCACCTCCGCCTTGCACACCGCCTTGCCGCTCAGATCCTCCGGGCTGAACCGGGCGGGAATGCGGCTGTCCGTCCGGGGATCATAGGTCCGGATATCAATGCCGTTCAGAATGCCGTAGAGCTTGCCGTCCACGTAGTCGATCACGCCCTGCAGCCCCTGGCCGAACTGCGGATGATGCAGCTCCCGGGCATAGGTGGGAGAGACGGTGGACACCGCGTCCGCCATCATCATCGCGCCCTTCATGAGGTTGATGTCCTCCCGCCCCTCGAAGCCGAAAATCAGCGCCCGGTCATACCAGGACTCATCCAGATCGAACACGGAATGCATCTTTTCCCGGGCATACTGCCCCTGGTAGGCGATGTTGTGAATCGTGTACACCGTGCGGATGCCGGCAAAGCGCGGATCCTCCCGCTGCAGATCCTTCAGATACAGCACGGCCGCCGCGGTTTCCCAGTCGTTGCAGTGCAGGATATCCGGGCAGGGGCTCAGCACCCCGAGAATCGCCACCACGGCCTTGCTGAAGAAGGCGAAGCGCCAGGCGTCATCGTCGTAGCCGTAAAGCCGGTCCCGCATGAACAGCTCCTCCTGCCCGATGAACCAGACCGTCACGCCGTCCCGATCTCCCTGATAGATCTGGGCGTTGATCACCTGATCCTTCAGGGTCACCGGGTAGGTTCCCCGGAAGGTCAGCCCTCCCCCAAAGTGATCCCAGACGCACCTGTACAGCGGCGTCACGATCTCCACATCGTTCCCCGCGGCCTTCAGCACCGGCGGCAGAGAATAAGCCACATCCGCCAGCCCGCCTGACTTGCTGAAGGGCGCGCATTCACTGGTCACATACCAAATTTTCATCCCAGAGCCTCCTGTTCGTCCTGTTCCCGGTTATGTACCGTTATTCTACTGTTCTCCTCTCCCTCCTGTCAAGCGCGTCGAA
>CAMNCR010000127.1 GCA_946534455.1 uncultured Clostridia bacterium
CCCGCCACTGGCGGTCATCGAATTCTTTCCCCCATCGATGTTTTCACATCTCGGTGCCAAGGGTTCGGGAGCCAGGGAAGACGGACATAAAAAAATTCCATCCACAAGGGATGGAATTGTTTATGTGGTCTGTACTGGACTCGAACCAGTGACCCCATCGATGTGAACGATGTGCTCTACCAACTGAGCCAACAGACCATATATGTCAACCGATTTTAGAGCTTTGCTGTCCGTGTCACATTCGCGGACGCTCAACGCATCGGAAGGGCGTTCAGAGCAATCCCGCACATAGGATCTATGCGCAGCGTTCTTTCGAACAGAAAGAATTCTACCACAAATTCGAAGAAGGGTCAAGGGGATTTTTGAAAAAAGGTCGAAACGAATGCTGAAAGGGGTGGGAAGGGCGGAAGAGAAAGCGCATTAAACGAAGTCGGCGGTCTGGAGAACGTTGGAATACAGCCTGTGACGGCGAGGCTGAATGCCCCGGGCATCGAACAGCTGCCCGCAGGTGACGAGCTGTACGCCGCGGGAGATGAGCTCCGGAACCAGGAAGCGGACGGCTTCCACGGTGTTCGTGTTGCCGGGAGAGTCATGCAGGAGGATGATCTGGCCGTCCCGAACCTGAGAGAGAACGCCGTCGATCCGTGCCTGAACGCTGGTTTCCGGGATCCAGTCCTCACAGCCGGAGCCGCAGATGAAGGTCAGATCCACCTGATCAAAGAGCGTATCGCTGACGGAGATGTAGGGTGGGCGGAAGAAGCGGGGAGCCTGGCCGGTGAGCTCCTGGATGCGCTCCGTGCAGGGCAGGATTTCCGCGTCGATCTGCTCCGGCGTCATGTCCGCCATATGCTGATGAGAGACAGAATGATTGTTGATCTCGCAGCCGAGAGCCAGGGCACGCCGGACGACCCGGGCCGAGTCCGGAGTGATGTTCTGAGCGATGAGAAAAAAGGAGGCAACCGCTCCGTGACGCTCCAGAATATCCAGGATCTGAGGGGTGATGGTTGTATTCGGGCCATCGTCAAATGTCAGGGCCATGAGCATGGGAATCGCCTCCGGTGTGCATGAAATATGATCTGTCGAGGGCAGTGTAGCAGGGAGAGAGGAGGAAGTCAAGGCAAAGACGGGAGGGGGGTGCGCGGGCGCCGGGGAGAAAAACGGCGCGGAGGAAAAGCGGAACGGGAGACAGGCATGCGGAAAGCGGCAGGCGAAACGGGCGGGACGCAAAAAAACAGGGGCCGAATGGACACAGTTTCCGGAGTATGATAAAATAACAAAATGTGGGCCCTTCACGATTCAGGCGGAGGGAAAAACTCGAAAGAACGGAGAACGGATGCCGTGAGAAAGCGCGGAGAGATGAGACGGAAAACGGATCCCGGCAGATGGCGGCGGGCTGCCGCGCTGCTGCTGATGATCGCCATGATGCCCCTGGCGGCGGGCGCCGAGCCGCTGCCGCTGGATCTGAGCGGGGGAGCGCCGCTGAAGGCGAAATTCGAACAGAGCGTGAGCGTTTATGAGGATCCGACGATCCGGGTGGAGGTTTTCCGGGTGGACAGCCCGAGAACGGAATGGAACGTCTACTACTACTACGCGCTGATTACACTGCAGGACGCGTCTCAGCTGCGCACGGCGCCGGCGGACAACCAGTCCTTCGTCTCCCGGGCCAAGGCGCCCGCGGCGACCATAGCTCGGCGGATGAACGCGGTGCTGGCGATCAACGGGGACTACAGCGGTACGGACTTTGGCGGAAAGGAAGACAACTTCATTCTGCGTCAGGGGACGGTGTACCGGGACGCGGTATCGGACGCGCTGGATCTGCTGCTGATCGATGAGGACGGAGATTTCCACGTGCTGCCCCGGGGGACGGCTCCTGCCGGCACGGAACTGACAGAGATCGACGGGAAGCGGGTGTGCAATGCCTTCCAGTTCGGCCCGGCGCTGGTGATCGACGGGGAGAAGGTGCCGGATGAGGCGCTGCTGGATGAATCCCATTCGCCCGCGCACGCGGAGCCGGGCGGCCGGGCCCAGCGGATGTGCCTTGCGCAGGTGGGACCGCTGCAGTACATGGTGCTGTGCTGCCGCTGGGGGCTGGATCTGGTGACGCTGCGGGATCTGGCCATGTCGCTTGCGGACTGCAGGACGGTCTACACGCTGGACGGAGGCAACTCCACGCAGATGATCTTTCTGGGGACCAAGATCAACAACGTGAAGAATGATGGGCAGAATGTGCGCCCGATTACGGATATCATTTACTTTGCCAGCGCGGATTTTGACTGAGACGCGGGAAACCGCTTCAGAGGAAAAGCCCGGAGGAGGAAAGAATCACCATGGTACAGATGCCGGCCTATCTGGCCTGGATGGGTGGAAGCCTGGCGCTGAGCTGCCTGATGTATGGGCTGATGGCCCGGAAATGCTGGGGCGGCCGGGGAGCTGCGCGGACGGCGCTGTGGACCTGCCTGCTGAGCGGGCTGATGGGGGCGGGCTGCGCCCGGCTGGGCTATGTGCTGCTGCGGATCGATATCTTTCCCTGGGGGAACCCGCTGCGGGCGGTCACGGAATGGGATGTGAACACGCTGAGCTATTACGGCGGAGCGGCGGGCGTCGCGCTGGGAGCGGCGCTGGCGGCCGGGAGCACGGGGAAACCTGTGAAGGAAGCGCTGGGACTGTTTGCTCCCGCCGGGGCGCTTCTGGCCGCGCTGGCGCGCTTCGGGGAGGGCTTCCTGGGCATGCTGGGCGTGGGCATGTATCTGGAGGACGGCTTTTTCCCGCTGGCCGTGCGCTTCACCTGGGACGGCGAGTGGTTTGAAAGCTATCTGGCGGTGTTCGTGCTGGAGGGCGTGTTCTCCCTGGCGGCCTGCGCGCTGAGCCTGGTGCACCGGAAGGATTCGGACCGGTTCCGGAGGACGGTTTTCTATCTGTGCCTGCCCCAGATTCTGCTGGAAAGCCTGCGGATGCAGAGCATTTCCTGGCTGTTTGTGCGGGCTGAGCAGCTGACGTGCTTCCTGATCTGCGAGGGCATTCTCGTGGCGCTGGCGCTGCAGTCCGGGAGGCGCGGTCCCGGACGGTGGACCGCCCCGGTGATCGGGCTGGCGGTCTGCGCGGTGGTGATCGTGGGCGAGTTCGCGCTGGACGGCAAAATCAGCCTGGGGGAGCGGGATATACCGCCCCTGGCGATCTACGGCGCCGAAGCGCTGGGGCTGGCCGCGATGGCCTGGGCGGAGCACCACGAACATCGGATGAGGCTCCGCTGAGAAAGGTTCAGAAGCAGGGACGAACCTTTTGTGCCGGAAGGCGGAAAAAGCCCCGAAAAAAAGGGGAAAAAGCTTTCTTTTTTACGGAATTTATGATATAATCAATCTGTTCGGAATGCTTGATTTTTCAGGGGCGGAGGGCCTTTGCGAAATGGCCCTGAACCGCCCTTTTTTTGAGCTCGGGCGGAGGCCGCCGGACGAGAACGATGAAGAGGTGCAGCATGGCGGAAGAATTGGAAAATCTGGAAAACGTGACCGCGGTGACCGCCGATTACGGCGAGGATCAGATACAGGTGCTGGAAGGGCTCGAGGCCGTGCGCAAGCGGCCCGGGATGTACATCGGTTCGACGGACGCGCGGGGGTTGCACCACCTGGTGTACGAGATCGTGGATAACTCGGTGGATGAAGCGCTGGCGGGATACTGCCGGGAAATTGACGTGACGCTGAACGCGGACGGCAGCGTGACCGTGCGCGACGATGGCCGCGGCTTTCCCGTGGGCATGCATCCGAAGATGCACCGGCCGGCCGTGGAGGTCTGCCTGACGGTGCTGCACGCGGGAGGCAAGTTCGGCGGCGGGGGCTACAAGGTTTCCGGCGGCCTGCACGGCGTGGGCGCTTCGGTGGTGAACGCGCTGAGCCGTCATTTCACGGTGACGGTGTATCAGAACGGGCATATATATCAGCAGGAATATGAACGGGGCAAATATCTGTACGATCTGAAGGTGATCGGTGAAACGGACCGGACCGGCACGACGATTCAGTTCTGGCCGGACGTGAAGAGCGAGGAAAACCCGGAAGGCATTTTTGAAACGGGCGAATTTGAATACGACACGCTGCGCACCCGGCTGCGGGAAATGGCGTTTCTGAACAAGGGCGTGCGCATCATTTTCCGGGACGAGCGGGGAGAAAGCAGGAAGGAAAATGATTTCTGCTATGAAGGCGGCCTGCGGGAATTTGTGAAGTTCCTGAACCAGCATAAGACGGTGCTGTTTCCGGAGCCGATCTACACCGAGGGCATCAAGGACGGCATTCTGGTGGAAATGGCCATGCAGTACAACGACAGCTATGCCGAGAATGTCTATTCCTTTGCCAACAATATCGCCACGCCGGACGGAGGTACGCATCTGGTGGGCTTCAATACCGCGCTGACCCGGGCGATCAACGACTACGGCCGGCGGTACAAGCTGCTCAAGGATAATGAACCGAACCTCAAGGGCGAGGATGTGCGGGAGAGCCTGACGGCCATCATCTCCATCAAGATGGAGGATCCGCAGTTTGAAAGCCAGACGAAGAGCAAGCTGGGCTCCGGACAGGTTCGCGGGGTCGTGGACAGCCTGGTCAGCGAGGAGCTGAGCACCTACCTGGAGGAGAATCCGTCCGTGGCCAAGGCCATCGTCAGCCGCTGCGTGGACGCGCAGCGGGCCAGGGAGGCGGCGAGGAAGGCCCGGGAAACCGTACGGCGGAAGACCGTGCTGGAAAGCGGGAGCATGCCGGGCAAGCTGGCGGACTGCTCGGAGCGGGATCCCTCCAAGTGCGAGATTTTCATGGTGGAGGGAGATTCGGCCGGCGGCAGCGCCAAGGAAGGCAGGGACCGGCATTTCCAGGCGATTCTGCCGCTGCGGGGCAAGATCCTGAATGTGGAGAAGGTCCGGCTGGACCGGGCGCTGGACAACCAGGAAATCCGGGCGATGATTACGGCCTTCGGCTGCGGATTCGGGGATCAGTTTGACGAGAGCAAGCTGCGGTATCACCGGATTGTGTGCATGACGGATGCGGACGTGGACGGAGCCCATATCCGGATTCTGCTGCTGACGTTCTTCTATCGCTTCATGCGGCCGCTGGTGGAGAAGGGCTATGTGTACGCGGCCATGCCGCCGCTGTACAAGGTGACCAAGGGAAAGACGGAGCGTTACGTCTATGACGACGACGAGCTGCAGCGGCTGCTGGACGAAATCGGCCGGGATCCGAAGCCGGAGATTCAGCGCTACAAGGGTCTGGGTGAAATGAGCAGCGAGCAGCTGTGGATGACGACGATGAATCCGGAGACCCGGTCCATGATGCAGATTACCCCCAGCGACGCCATGGAGGCGGATCGGCTGTTTACGCTGCTGATGGGGGACAGCGTGGAACCCCGGAAGCAGTTCATTCAGGAGAACAGCGACCTGGTGCGGGATCTGGACGTGTAAGCGGACAAAGGCCGTGAGCCGATGCAGAGGAAATAGACAGAAATAACGAGGAAACGATATGATTCAAGATAAGCTGATTCCCGTCAATCTGGAACAGGAGATGAAGAAGAGCTTCATTTCCTATGCCATGGCTGTTATCATCGACCGTGCGCTGCCGGATGTGCGGGACGGACTGAAGCCGGTGCACCGCAGGATCCTGTATGACATGAACGAGCTGGGCATGACGCCTGACAAGCCCTATCGCAAGAGCGCGCGTCTGGTCGGCGATGTGCTGGGCAAATATCATCCCCACGGAGATTCCAGCGTCTATGACGCGATGGTGCGCCTGGCGCAGCCCTTCAACATCCGCTATCCCCTGGTGGACGGCCAGGGCAACTACGGCTCCGTGGATGGGGACGGCGCGGCCGCCATGCGGTACACCGAGGCGCGGATGCAGAAGCTGACGATGTACATGCTGGAGGGCATCGAGAAGGATACGGTGGATTTCTACCCGAACTTCGATGAGACGCTGCAGCAGCCTGCCGTGCTGCCCGCCCGGTTTCCCAATCTGCTGGTGAACGGCTCCAACGGCATTGCCGTGGGCATGGCCACGAATATCCCGCCGCACAACCTGACCGAGGTGATCAACGGCGTGGTGTGCATGATTGACAATCCGGACTGCACGATCGAGGATCTGATGCAGCATATCAAGGGACCGGACTTCCCGACGGGAGGCATGATCCTGGGACGGGCGGGCATCCGGGAGACCTACTATACCGGGCACGGCAAGATTACCGTGCGCTCCCGGAGCAATGTCGAGGAGATGCCCGGAAACCGGAGCCGCATCGTGATCACCGAAATCCCGTATATGGTCAACAAGGCGAAGCTGGTGGAGAAGATCGGCGACCTGGTGCGGGATAAGCTGCTGGAGGGCGTGAGCGACATCCGGGACGAGAGCGACCGGAACGGCATGCGCATCGTCATCGAGCTGAAAAAGGACGTGTATCCGCAGGTGGTGCTGAACTACCTGTACAAGCATACGTCCCTGCAGGAAAACTTCGGCGCGAACATGCTGGCGCTGGTGGACGGAAAGCCGCGGGTGCTGAATCTGCGGGAGATGATCTACTACTATCTGGAGCACCAGAAGGACGTAGTGACCCGGCGGACGAAATACGAGCTGGACAAGGCAAACGCGAGAGCTCATATTCTGGAAGGGCTGCTGAAGGCGCTGGATCACATCGACGAGATCGTGGCCATCATCCGCGGCAGCAAGGACACGGCCAGCGCCAAGGAGGCGCTGATTGCCCGGTTCGACTTCAGCGACAGGCAGGCGCAGGCTATCCTGGACATGCGGCTGGCAAGGCTGACCGGTCTGGAACGGGAGCGGCTGCTGGAGGAATACCAGGAGCTGGAAAAGACCATTGCCCGGCTGACGGCCATCCTGGCGGATGAGCATCTGCTGATGGAAGTGATCAAGACGGAGATCACGGCGATCCGGGACCGGTTTGGCGACGAGCGCCGCAGCGAGCTGACCGTGGTGGAAGGCGAAATCGACGTGGAGGATCTGATCCAGGAAGAAAACATGGTGGTGACCCTGACCCACGAAGGTTACGTGAAACGGGTGCCCTCCTCGGTTTACCGGGCGCAGCACCGGGGCGGCCGGGGCGTCAGCGGCATGAACGTGAAGGAAACGGACTACACAACCCAGCTGTTTGTGACCAGCACGCATCAGGAGATCATGTTCTTCACGAACACGGGCAAGGTGTACAGCCTGAAGTGCTACCAGATTCCGGAAGCCGGACGGCAGGCCCGCGGCACGGCGATCATCAACCTGCTGCAGATCGCGGGCGGGGAGAAGGTATCGACCATGCTGCCCATGCCCAGGGAGCAGGAGAGCCAGATGAACCTGGTGATGGCGACCCGCGGGGGCATGATCAAGAAGACGGCCCTGGATGAATTCCGGAACCTGCGGAAGAACGGGCTGATCGCCATCGCGCTGCGGGAAGGGGACGAGCTGATCGGCGTGCGGCTGAGCAGCGGCGAGGATGACATGCTGCTGAGCACGCGCAAGGGCATGTGCATCCGCTTCAACGAGCGGCATGTGCGGAACCTGGGAAGAAACTCCATCGGCGTGCGCTCCATCCGCCTGAGCGAGGAGGATGAGGTGATTGATATCGCGGCGGTGGAGCCGGACACGACGGTGCTGGCGATCACGACGCTGGGATACGGCAAGCGGACCGATCCGGAGGAATACCGGGAGCAGGGCAGAAACGGCAAGGGCATCCGGGCCATCAACCTGACGGAAAAGACCGGCGAGCTGGCGGCGCTGCTGTTCGTGCATGAGGACGAGGATATCCTGCTGATCACCGACGACGGGACGATCATCCGCTCCCGGGCCTCAGACGTGCGGCTGTGCGGCAGGAACACGCAGGGCGTGCGGATTATGCGGCTGAGCGAGGGAAGCCAGGTCGTCGGCGTATGCCGCGCGGAAAAGGAAGAGGAGGATCCTGTGGAAAGGCCGGAGGACGCCGCGGAAGGCGCGGAGCCGGACGGAAACGCGGATCTCTGATTCCGGTGAGAACAGGGAACTGAAAATCCCGGAGGCGCGATGCCTCCGGGATTTTTGAACGGGGAAAAGCGGCTCAGGCCCAGACCAGCCAGATGACCGCGGCGCCGGACAGGGCGGCGATCAGGGTGAAGGGAATGCCAATGCGGATGAAATCCTTCGTGGAGACGGTGTAACCCTCCTTCTGCAGAATGCCGATGCCGGCAATGTTGGCGGAGGCGCCGATGGGGGTGATGTTGCCGCCCAGGGTGGCGCCGATCAGCAGACCGAAGGAAAACAGATAGGGCGGAATGCCCATGAGCGTGGAAATCCCGGAGACCACCGGCAGCATGGTGGCCACGTAGGGGATGTTATCCACAAAGGCGCTGAGCAGGACGGAAACGCCCACGATGAGGGCGAACATGAGGAAGACCGACTGACCGCCGACCTTGACGAAGGCCTGGGCAATCATGTCGATGACGCCGACATGGGTCAGCCCGGCGATGACCAGGAACAGGCCGGTGAGCAGGAGCAGGGTTTTGTAATCGATGGCCTGGGCGACACTTTTGAGAAGGCCGGGATTCTTTCCCCGGAGCAGCTCATAGACGATGCCGATGACCGCCAGACCGCAGCAGATGAGGCCGTTGGTCAGATCCGGCTTCTCCGGGAACTGGGAGGCGACGATGAGCAGCACGATGGTCCCCAGGAGCAGGACGGTCGGCATATAATCGGATACCGCGGTCTTCTCGGAGGCTGCGACGGAGGCCTTTTCCTTCCGGAAGAGCCAGAGCAGCACGGGGACCGTCAGCAGGGCGCCTGCCTCCACGGCGAAGATGATGCCGGGGCGCCCCTGATACCACAGAAAGTCATTAAAGCTCATGTTCAGGTGGCCGGCCAGAAGGATGGAGGTGGTGTCCCCCACGAGGGTGGCGGCGCCCTGCAGATTGCTGGATACGGCGATGGAGATGATCACCGGAACGGGATTGGTACGGATTTTTCGCGCGACGGCCAGCCCCACCGGAGCGACCATGAGCACGGTGGCCACGTTATCCACGAAGGCGGAGATCAGCCCGGAGAAGAGGGACAGCGCGACGATGGCCCATTTGACATTGGGTGTGATCTTCAGGAGCCCTTCCGCCATGCGAAGGGGCATTCTGCTCTGGATAAACAGCTCCACGATGGCCATGGTGCCGGTGAGCATCATGAGCACGTTCCAGTTGATGGAGCCGAAAACCTGGCCGATGGGGAGAATGCCCAGAACGATATAGAGGAGCGCCGCGGCCAGGGCGATGATCCAGCGCTTCTCCGAAAAGATCAGCAGCAGAACATACATGATGACGAACAGGATCAGAGCGAGGGTCATGGTGTTCAACAGAGGATGCCTCCAGTCATAAAGAGTCAGTTATCCGTTCAGGACTGAGCGCCGTCGGATGCATCGGCCGGTGTCTGGATGAAGGCCTCCACCAGCTTCGGATCGCCCCCGGCGGACAGAAAGCGGTCGATGGCGGCCTGAAGCTGATCGACGAATTCCTCGAGGCACAGGCCGTTTTCCATGATATACGCGGCGGCGGCAGGGCCGACATAGCGCAGATGCCAGGGCTCGTAATTGATTTCGGTGATGTCCTCCTTGTCCTCGGGATACCGGAGGATGAAACCGAACTCATGACAGTGGGCCTCCATCCAGATGCATTCCGGCTCCCGGCCCATTTTGCCGTTCATGGATTTGTTCTTCCAGGAGCGGGGAACCACGTCGCAGCCCAGACCGGTCTGATGGTCGCTGGAGCCGGGCATGGCGACCCAGCCGTCATCCCTGCCGTTATTCCGCTTGAGGCGGTTATAATACATGGTGTTCTGGGTCTGATAGGAGCGGTAGGCGCTCTTGAGATAGAGCAGATGTCCCTCCTGCCGGGCCGCCTCGCTCATGGCGACAAGCGCCTGGCAGCAGGTTTCCTGCAGCTGCATTTTGCTGCCGGAGGCCTTGAGCATGCCGCCGTTGGTATTGTTGCCGTCCCTGTCCGCCTTGCGGGACTTGACGGTCACCAGGGGAGCGGCGTAGAAATCCTTTTCCAGGAGATAATGCTTATTGGCCAGACGGACATAATCCGGCTCCATGTCCTCGAGGGGGACGGGAAAGTCCCAGGGGACATCCCCGTAGACGACGGCGTCCAGATCGATGTTTTCAACAATTTCCTCGATCATCAGCTCATCCTCCTCCGCGAGAGCGGGGAGGCAGAGGGACGCCAGACAGGCCAGCGCGGAGAACAGAAGGAGCACGCGGCGAAGGAAACCGGAAAAAGCGGATCGCATGAGTGGGTGCCTCTCTTTCAGGAATTGGGCTCGGAGGAAGGAACGGGATCGGAGACCGCTTCCGCCTCGGGTACGCCCAGGAGCGCGAGGAGACGGCGCGTGCGGTAGCCGGGAAGCCAGAGCTCCAGCGGCAGGCCGGAATCATGAATTTCCTTCGCCAGCTCCCGGCCCACATAGCGGAAATGCCAGGGCTCGTAGCTGTAGCCGGTGATTTCCTCCCAGGCCTGATCATAGCGGAGGATGAAGCCGAAGCGCCAGCAGTTTTCCCGGGCCCAGACGCCGCCCTCCGTGGCGGCGAAGGCCTCCGTCAGGTGCGGCTTCTTTTTCTGCCCGATGTCCATGGCCAGCCCCAGGGTATGCTCGCTGGTGCCGGGCGGGGCGACATACTGCTGCGCTTTGGCCACGTTGCCGCGAACGCTGTCCAGCTTGCGCTGATAGATATTCTTCTGGGAGGCGTAGGAACGGTATCCGCTGATGGACATGAGCGTCACGCCGGTTTCCTCCTGGCAGGCGGCAAACATTTCCTCCAGCGCGGCGGCGGCCTCCGGCCGCATCCGCCGGACCTGCCCCGGGACATCCGCCTCCCGCAGCGAGGCGGGAACATAGGATTCGGCAATGGTCCACTCCCGGTTGCAGAGGAAGAGCAGCCCCTCGATATCGTGCTGAGGGGCGAGGGTCATCAGCGAGGAGGAGAGCATCAGCATACCGGCAGAAGCCAGGGAAATCAGAGAGCCCAGGAAATTCACGCGAATGCCTCCCTTCTGCCGCGGCAAAATGACAAACAACGGGAATATTTTACTCCCAAAGGGGGGAGAAGCGCAAGCCCGGCCTGCGGGCGGGTTGCATTTCGGACCGGCCGGCATTATACTGAAAACCAGAAAGGGAAAAAAGGGAGGATATGGATCATGACCCTGCTGATTGTGGACGACGAGAGCAGAATTCGGGCGTTGATCGCAAAATATGCGAAGTTTGAAGGATATGAGGTCGAGGAAGCCACGAACGGCATGCAGGCGGTGGAGATGTGCCGGAAAAAGCATTACGATCTGATCATCATGGATGTGATGATGCCTGAGCTGGACGGATTTTCCGCGGTGCGCGAAATCCGGAAGACGGAGACGGTGCCGGTGATCATGCTTTCCGCCCGGGGAGAGGAATACGACCGGATTCACGGCTTTGAGCTGGGCATCGACGACTATGTGGTCAAGCCCTTCTCCCCCAAGGAGCTGATGATGCGGGTGGGCGCCGTGCTGAAGCGGGGCGGCGGCCGGGAAAAGCAGGAGGACGAGATCGTGACCATCGGCAACCTGCAGGTGGATTTTACCGCGCGCCGGGTCAGCGTGGAGGGGCAGGAGGTGGATCTGAGCCCGAAGGAATACGATCTGCTGTTCTACATGGTGCGGAACCGGGGAATTGCGCTGACGCGGGAAAAGCTGATCAGCGAGGTCTGGGGATACGACTTCTTCGGGGACGACCGGACGCTGGATACGCATATCAAGCTGCTGCGCAAGCAGCTGGGGCCGTGCGCGGATAAGATCACCACGCTCAGAGGGGTGGGGTACCGCTTTGAAAAGGAATAGGCGCGGTTCGCTGGCCTTCCGGGAGACCTTCTGGGCCGGAAGGCTGGGAATCCGGGGGAAAATACTGCTGTATCTGCTGCTGCTGGCAGGGTTCATGCTCTCACTGGTCTGGCTGTCCCAGAGCGCCATGCTGTACAACATCTACCGGGCATCGACCCAGACGCAGCTGAACCGGGCGGCGGAAACGCTGCAGGAGAACCTGAACCATGAAAACCTGCAGGAGCTGGCCGAGCAGATCGGAGAGGAAAACGACCTGGGCATTCTGCTGGTGAACGAAGCGGGCGAGACGGTGCTGCGCGGGGGACGAATTCGCTACACACCGCTGGAGGACATGAGCCGGGAGACGCTGGCGGACTGGAAGCGCCGGACGGAGGAAACCGACCGGCCCGTGACCGAGGCGGTGTCCTTCCAGACGGGGGAGGACATCGCCTCCGGACGGGAGAAGGAAAAGGAGCATGCCTCCCTGCCCCGCTCGGCGATCAACCAGTATCTGATGATGGGCAGACAGGTCTCCCTGGCGGAAGGAAGGGGCATGCTGCTGATGACGGCCCGCATGAGCCCCATCCGGGCGACCCGCGAGGCCATGACGCATCAGTTCGTGCTGATGGTGATTGCCATGCTGATCGCCACGGGCCTGGTGGGCTTTACGATGGCCAACAGCATCTCGGAACCGATCATTGAGACCAACCTGGCGGCCCGGGAGCTGAGCCGGTCCCGATATGTCCGGCCGCCCCACAGCGGCGGATACCGGGAGATTGCCCAGCTGAACGATACCCTGGTGCAGGCGGCGGAGAGCCTGGGCCGCGTGGAGGATCTGCAGCGGGAGCTGATCGCGAACATCTCCCACGACCTGCGCACCCCGCTGACCATGATTGAGGGATATGCGGAGGCCATGCGGGACATGCCGGACGAGGTGACGCCGGAGAACATGCAGATCATCATCGACGAGACGAACCGCCTGTCCACGATGGTCAACGAGGTGCTGGACTTCAGCCGGCTGCGGATGGGCAATCTGGAGCTGAAGAAGGAACGGCTGAACCTGCGGACGCTGGCCGGGGAAATCTGCGAGAGGGTCAGCAAGATGTCAGCGGTGGAGGGGTACCACGTGGTGCTCGAGCCCGGAGAGGACTGCTGGGTTCAGGCGGACAGCGGACGGATCAGCCAGGTGGTGTATAACCTGCTGGGAAACGCCCTGACCTACACCGGGGAGGACCGGACCGTGCGCGTGACGCTGGAAAGAAGGCCGGGCAGGGCCCGGATGCGGGTTTCGGACTCGGGAGAGGGCATCGCGCCGGATGAGATCCCCTACATCTGGGACCGGTATTACCGCAGCCGGGAAAACCACCGGCGGGCGGTGATCGGCAGCGGGCTGGGGCTGAACATCTGCCGCAGCATTCTGGAAAAGCACGGCGCCGCGTACGGCGTGGAGAGCCAGCTGGGGCAGGGAACCACCTTCTGGTTCGAGCTTCCGCTGGCGGAGGAGCAGAGCGAAGCATGAACAGACAGGAGGCCCTTCCGGAATCGGAAGGGCCTCCCTTTGCAAAAAAAAGAGCGGGTGATGGGAATCGAACCCACGTGACCAGCTTGGAAGGCTGGAGCTCTACCATTGAGCTACACCCGCAAAAAAATGGAGCGGTAGACGGGACTCGGACCCGCGACATCCACCTTGGCAAGGTGGCACTCTACCAACTGAGCTACTACCGCATAAACAGGAACCCGTGCGGACGAAGAGACTCGAACTCTTACGCCTTTCGGCACCAGATCCTAAGTCTGGCGCGTCTGCCATTCCGCCACGCCCGCAGAAGAGAAACAGCAGCCGACAGAAGAAAGTGACCCATTGGAGATTCGAACTCCAGACACCTTGATTAAAAGTCAAGTGCTCTGCCAACTGAGCTAATGGGTCATAAAGCTGGGGTGGCAGGGCTCGAACCTACGAATGCGGGAGTCAAAGTCCCGTGCCTTACCACTTGGCTACAC
>CAMNCR010000128.1 GCA_946534455.1 uncultured Clostridia bacterium
CCGGGATAGAAGCGCTCAAAGAGCTCCCGGTAGAGCAGGCTTTCCTTCGTAAAGGGACGGCAGTAATCATATTTCGCCGACCTCTCCTCGAATTCCTTGTCCGAATAGACGCTTTCCGCGTACGCCTTCAGGTCGTCGACCATGCTGTGGCCCACGGCGTCCGAGAAAGCCGCCTTCTGGCGCCAGAGAATGGCGTCCGGCAGAAGGTGATCCTGCTCGAAGGCTTTGCGGAGCAGGTATTTTCCCATGTGATGCCGGTTCATCTTCAGCTCCGGGTCAATGCTCATGGCATAGCGGACAAACTTCAGATCCCCGAAGGGGACGCGGGCCTCGAGGGAGTTGACGGAGATGCACCGGTCCGCCCGGAGGACATCGTAGGCATGAAGCTCCCGGATCCGCTTTTCCGCCTCCTCCTGGAAGGCGGCCGCGGAGGGGGCAAAGTCCGTGTACTTGTAGCCGAAGAGCTCATCGGAAATTTCCCCGGTCAGGAGGACGCGGATATCCGTGTGCTCATGGATCCATTTGCAGACCAGGTACATGCCGATCGAGGCGCGGATGGTGGTGATGTCCCAGGTGCCCAGGAGCTCCACAACCGTGGGGAGGGCAGCGAGCACATCGCTTTGACGGATGATGACCTCCGTGTGCTCGCTGCCGATGTAATCCGCCGCCATGCGGGCATATTTCAGATCGATGGCATCGAGATCCATGCCGATGGCGAAGGTGCGGATGGGGTGGGGCAGCAGCCTCTGGGCGATGGCACAGACCAGGGAGGAATCCAGACCGCCGGAGAGCAGAAAGCCCACCGGAGCATCCGCGTCCAGGCGCTTTTCGACGCCGTCCATCAGCAGGCGGCGGAGCTTGGCGCAGACCTCCTCCTCCGTTTTCATGGTGAAGTATCCGGCGTAGGCGGGATCCGCGTACTGAACGAATTCGCCGTCGATCCAGTAATGCCCCGGAGGGAAGGGGAGAATGGTTTCGCACAGGCCCAGGAGGTTCTTCGGCTCGCTGGCGAAGGCCCATCCGCCGTCCTCCAGCCTGCCGTAATACAGAGGACGGATGCCGATGGGATCCCGGGCGGCAATGAGCCTGTCCCGCTCTCCGTCATAGAGGATCAGGGCAAACTCCGCGTCCAGCGTCCGGAACATTTCCAGGCCGTATTCATGATAGAGGGGGAGGAGAATCTCGCAGTCGGACTCTCCCCGGATTTCATAGTGCTCCATGAGACGCTCTCTCAGGGGACGAAAGCCGTAGAGCTCGCCGTTGCAGACCACGGCGTCCTTTCCGAGATGGAAGGGCTGCATGCCCCTCTCGTTCAGGCCCATGATGGCCAGGCGGTGAAAACCCAGCACGACGCCGGAGATTTCCTCCAGCCGGCTCATATCCGGTCCGCGGGAAAGGGTGCGGCTGAAGCATTCGTCGATCAGGGACCGGGGAACTCGGGCGCTGGTGAGACCAAGGATGGAACACATGACGATCGCCTCCTGGGGTCAGAATGGGAAGAAAAAGAAAAAGGCAGGGGAGACCCGGAAAGGCTCCCTTGCCCTGCATGGGAGGAATGGTATCATCCCGGAGACGGCTTGTCAAGGCGGAGGGAGGAAAACGGCCGGAAGAAAACAAAGGGAAAACAGGAGGGGTGCTTGACAGCGAAAAAAGGGAATGATATGATCCCCGCATGCAAGGCAAGGGAGCCGGGAACGGCTTTTCTTGCCTGTTTTGATTTTAAAGGGGGGTTCGATGATGAGCAGGTACACGAAGGAAGAGATCATCCGCATGGTTCAGGAGGACGACGTTGAGTTCATCCGCATGCAGTTTACGGACATTTTCGGCCAGCTGAAGAACGTGGCGATTACGGCCAGCCAGATCGGGAAGGCCGTGAACAACGAGATCATGATCGACGGAAGCTCCATCGAGGGGTTCGTGCGGATCAACGAGAGCGATCAGTACCTTCACCCGGATCTGGACACGTTTGCGATTCTGCCCTGGCGCCCGCAGCATGGCAAGGTGGCCCGGCTGATCTGCGATGTGTACAATCCGGACGGAACCCCCTTCGCGGGAGATCCCAGGGGCGTGCTGAAAAAGGTGCTGGCGGAGGCGGCCGAAATGGGCTACTCCTTCAACGTGGGGCCGGAATGCGAATTTTTCCTCTTCCAGACGGACGAGCACGGAAAACCGACCACGGAGACGTCCGACGAGGCCGGATACTTCGATCTGGGACCACTGGACCACGGGGAAAGCACCCGCCGGGAAATCTGCATGGCGCTGGAGCAGATGGGCTTTGAAATCGAGGCCAGCCATCATGAGGTCGCGGCGGGACAGCACGAGATCGATTTCAAATACGCGGATGCGCTGTCCTCCGCGGACAACATCATGACCTTCAAGCTGGCGGTCAAAACCCTGGCGCAGAAGAACGGCCTGCATGCGACGTTCATGCCCAAGCCGGTGTTCGGCATCAACGGCAGCGGCATGCATACCAACATGAGCCTGTTCCGGGACGGGAAGAACGTGTTTGCCGATCCGTCGGACAGCCGGGGCCTGAGCCGGGAGGCCTACGCCTTTATCGCGGGCATCCTGAAGCATATCCGCGGCATGGCGGCGGTGACCAATCCGCTGGTGAACAGCTATAAGCGGCTGGTTCCGGGCTACGAAGCGCCGTGCTATCTGGCGTGGAGCGCCAGCAACCGGAGCGCGCTGATCCGGATTCCGGCGGCCAGGGGCATGGGAACCCGCGTTGAGCTGCGCTGCCCAGATCCCAGCTGCAACCCCTATCTGAACATGGCGGTCTGCCTGGCGGCCGGCCTGGACGGCATCCGGAAGGGACTGACGCCGCCGGAGGAAATCACCGAGAACATTTTTGCCATGGATGCCGCGCAGCGGGAGGCCCGGGGAATCCGCTCCCTGCCCGGCAATCTGAAGGAAGCCGTGGAATGCCTGAAGGAGGACGAGGTGATCTGCGCGGCCCTGGGCGAGCATGTGCTGAGCCAGTATGTGGAGGGCAAGCTGAAGGAGTGGGATGCGTACCGGACCCACGTGAGCCAGTGGGAGATCGAGCGGTATATCGTGATGTACTGAGAGGCTGCCGGACGACCGGGCATGGCAGGAAAGGAGGCAGAAGGTGGCACGCATGATCATTGCGGGCGTTTCGGAAACGGCCCGCGAACGGATATCCAGGCTGCTGGCTTCCTCCGGCTTTTCCGTGTACCGCTGCTGCGCCTCCGGCGGAGCGCTGCGAAGGGCGATCGCTGAAAGCGAGGACAGCATCGTGATCTTTCTGGGACAGATGCCTGACTGCACTGCGGATGAGCTGATCTGGGACTACGGCGAGCGGGTTCAGGTGCTGCTGATCGCCCGGCCGGAGGTGCTGGACGACTGCGAATCAAAGGAAATCTTCCGGCTGGCCGTTCCAACCACCGGACGGGCGGTGCTCGGCGCGCTGGAGATGCTGAACCAGCTGCACGGCATGCGAGCGCCCCGAAGGATGGGCGCGGAGAGGCAGATCGTGGAGCAGGCGAAGAAAATCCTGATGAAGCAGAGGGGCCTGACGGAGCCGGAGGCGCATCACCTGCTGCAGAAATACGCGATGGATCATGGCATCCGCATGTCGGATTACGCGGCGGACATCGTGCGACGGAATCCATAACCGACGGAAGAACAGGGGGAAGCACCATGCGGGACCGGCAATATCCCCTTTATCAGGAAGAGATGGAGCATGAAAGCTGCGGCATCGGCGCGGTGGCGGATCTGAACGGACGGGCCACCCACCGGACGGTGGAGCAGGCGCTGTGCATCGTGGAGCGCCTGGCTCACCGGGCCGGCAGCGACGCACCGGGAACCACCGGCGACGGGGTCGGGATCATGACCCAGCTGCCGCACGGCCTGTTTGCCGCCTGGGCCCGGGAGGAGGGAATCGCCCTGGGACAGCCGGGAGACTACGGCGTGGGCATGTTTTTCCTGCCGGAGGACGAGGTCGGCGCGGAGAGCGCCTGCCGCATCTTTGACCGGCTGGCCGCGGCGGAGGGCATGGCCGTGCTCGGATGGCGGAACGTGCCCTGCCATCCGGCCCAGCTGGGCGCCGGCGCCCGCAGAACGATGCCGCGAATCCGGCAGTGCTTCCTCCGGCGCCCGGAAACAGAAGCGGCCGGGATGGAATTTGACCGGCGGCTGTATGTGCTGCGGAGAGTGTTTGAAAAACAGGATACGGATACGTATGTCTGCTCCCTGTCCTGCAGGACGATTGTATATAAGGGCATGATGCTGGTGAATCAGCTGCGCTCCTTCTATGACGATCTGCAGGATGTCCGGTACGTGAGCGCGATGGCGATGGTGCATTCCCGGTTTTCCACGAATACCTTTCCGTCCTGGAGCAAGGCGCATCCCCACAGAATGCTGCTGCATAACGGGGAGATCAATACCATTCGGGGCAACCATGACCGGATGAAGGCCCGGGAGGAAACCATGCGCTCCCCGGTGATGGGAGCGGAAATGCGGCGGGTGCTGCCGGTGGTGACGGAGAACGGCAGCGACAGCCAGATGCTGGACAACACGCTGGAGTTCCTGACGATGAACGGATTCCCGCTGCCGATGGCCGGGATGATCCTGATGCCGGAGCCCTGGCAGGGACAGAAAAAGGAGACGCCCTGGCGGGAGCTGTACCGCTACTGGTC
>CAMNCR010000129.1 GCA_946534455.1 uncultured Clostridia bacterium
TCAGTAAATCTTTTCAATCTCTCCGGTGATGCCGTACTGCCTCCGGAAGCTCTCCAGATCCTCCGGCGTGCGCAGCAGCATGACCTCCTCGATGCGGCCGGTCGCCTCGTCGCGGAAGCCCGCCACCTGTTCCCCGGTGCAGATGCTGCATCGGATCACCGGCGTGCCCGCGTGCTTCGCGGGCGCCTGCTCCCGGGTCCGTCCCCGGTGAAGCCATGAAAAAGCCATGGGGTATCCTCCCTTCTGCCGCGCTGCCGGACGGAATCTTCGCTTACCGGATCAGCGTGATGTTCCGGAACACGCTCACCAGCGTGTTCGCCACCGTCGACATGGTCTTAATAAAGATATCCAGCGCCACGCCGACCACGTCCTTCCGCGTGTCGCCCACGGTGTCGCCGGTCACCGCGGCCTTGTGGGCCGCCGTTCCCTTGCCGTAGCCCTTCAGCGCGCCGGACTCGATGTATTTCTTCGCGTTGTCGAAGGCGCCGCCGCTGTTGCCCATGAACAGGGCCCGCGGAATGGCCACGATCGTCGCGCCGATCAGCAGGCCGCCCACGAACTCCACGCCGAACACGAATCCGCCCACCACCGGGATGATCATCGCCAGCACGGAGGGCACCAGCATCTTCTTCAGCGCCTGCCGGGCCGCCAGGGCGATCATCCGGTTGTAGTCCGGGGTCTTCTTTCCCGCCAGCACCTCCGGCGTCAGCTGCCGGTCGCCCTCGTCGGCCATCAGCTTCGCGGACTCAATCGTGTTGTCCGTCAGCATCGCCGAGAAGTATTCCACCAGCGCGCCGCCGATGATCGCGCCCGCCACCACCACGAAGGAGGCGATGTTCAGCGTCATTTCGGCCGAGTAGTTGCCCACGTAGGACACGATCAGCGAAACCGTCGCGAAGGCCGCGCTGCCGATGGCGAAGCCCTTGCCCACGGCCGCGGTGGTGTTGCCCACGGCGTCCAGCTTGTCCGTGATCACGCGCACGTCGGCGTCCAGATGGCAGCTTTCCGCCAGGCCGCCCGCGTTGTCCGCGATGGGCCCGAAAGCGTCGATGGACACCGTCGTTCCGACGAACGCCAGCATGCCCAGGGAGGCCAGCGCCACCCCGTAGGTCCCGGCCAGCTTGCCGGAGACGAACAGCGCGATGCCGATCACCAGCACCGGCAGCAGGCAGGAGCGGGAGCCGATGGCGTCGCCCTTGGTGATGACGAAGGCTTCTCCCTCCGGCGCCATCTCCGCCAGGGCGCGGGTGGGCTTATAGTCCGTGGAGGTGTAGTATTCCGTGATGGAGCCGATGGCCACGCCGCTGCCGATGCCCAGCACCGCGCAGATCCAGGGCGAGGCCCAGCCCGCGGCCCAGCCGTACACATCCCGCAGGACGGCGCCGTCCTTCCCGGCGAAGCTGATCGCCGCGCCGCCCAGGCCCAGCAGCACCGTCAGCCCGGCGGAAATCCACGTCGCCAGGTTCAGCTCCCGGGACGGATTGTTCCCCATCTTCTTGCGCGCCGCGTAGAACAGGCCCAGCAGGCAGCTCAGCAGCCCCGATCCCGCGAGAATGATGGGATAGCTGATCGTGCCGCTGAACACGCTTTCCAGCGCCTCTCCGGCGCCGGTAAAGCCGCCCTGATACTGCTGGAACAGGATCACCGCGATCATCAGCGTCGCGGAAATCGTCGCCACGAAGGACTCCAGCAGGTCCGAGCAGTTGCCCGCGATGTCGTTGACGTTGTCGCCGATGAAGTCCGCGATCACGTTGGGCACCCGGGAGTCGTCCTCCGGCAGGTCGTTGCGGACCTTGGCCAGAATGTCGGCGGAGATGTCCGCCGCCTTCGTGTAGTTGCCGCCCGCCACGCGGTTAAACATCGCCACCAGGGAGCAGCCCAGCGAGTAGGTCGAAACCCGCATGATCGTGGGGTTCACGCCCTCCAGCGTCGTCAGCAGGCCGCCGCCCGTCACGCCGTGGCGCACGTTGCCGTACACCAGCAGCACCACCACCAGGCCCAGCAGCCCGAAGGCCTGCACCGACAGCCCGGAAATGCTGCCGCCGCACAGCGCGACCTTCACCGTCTCCCCGATGGACAGGGTCTCCCGCGCCCGGTTCGCCGTGCGCACGTTGGCGTAGGTCGCCGACCGCATGCCGATCACGCACGCGCAGGAGGACATCAGCGCGCCCATCAGGAACGTGATGCCGCTCGTCGCTTCCACAAACAGGCTGAAAATCGCCGCCAGCAGCACCACCACGATCACGATCGTGCGGTATTCCGTCTTCATGAAGGTGTTGGCGCCGGAGCGGATGATCCCCGCCATCTCCGCCATTTCCTTCGTCCCCTCGGGCATTTTCCGAATTCTGATATAGTTGTAAACCACGTATCCGATCGTGGCGGCGATCACCGCCAGGACCGGGAGATACCAAACCGCGGGCATGGAAAACCTACCTCCGTCTCTGTTTCGGCCGCCGGTTCTTCCCGGCCGGCCGTTCTTTTTTTTGTTTGTCTTTCGTTGTCTGGAAAACCCTCGTCCTGTTTTGTCAGCCCCCGGCATGCATCCCCTTTGTTCCTTCAGCCCTTCCCCGCGGAGCTT
>CAMNCR010000130.1 GCA_946534455.1 uncultured Clostridia bacterium
CTGCAATATGGGCATCCTGCGGCTGGAGGACGGCGCCTGGTACGGCACGCTGGATTTCCGGTGCCCGGTGACCGCGGATCTGGAGGCGCTTGAGCGCGCGGCCGAAGCGCATCTGCCCGGCGTGGCGGTGGAGGTGCTGGAAAAGAAGCCGCCGCACCATGTGCCCGCGGACAGCGAGCTGGTCCGGAGCCTGCTGGCGGCCTATGAGGAGGAAACGGGCTGGAAGGGGGAGGCCATGTCGACGGGCGGCGGAACCTACGCCAAGGTGCTCCGGCAGGGCGTGGCCTTCGGCGCGCTGTTCCCGGATGAGGAGGATCTGGCGCATCAGGCGAATGAATATGAGCGGATCGACCGGCTGATGCTGGCGATGAAGATTTATGCGAACGCGCTGATCCGGCTGGCGTGCTGACAGCGGAGTCGCTCTCCGGCGTGAAATGACAGGCAAGAAAGAAATGGAGAAGCAGGCATGATTACGGTCAACAATGTATCCCTGACCTTTGGCGGGCAGAAGCTGTTTTCCGGAGCGGATCTGAAATTCCTGCCCGGCAACTGCTACGGTATCATCGGCGCCAACGGCGCCGGTAAGTCCACGTTTCTGAAAATCCTCAGCGGTGAGCTGGAGCCGACCACCGGCACGGTGACGATTCCGCCCACGGAGCGCATGAGCACCCTGAAGCAGGATCAGTTCATGTATGACGCATATCCGGTGCTGGATACGGTGATCATGGGCAATCAGCGGCTGTATGACATCATGAAGGAAAAGGACGCGCTCTATGCCAAGCCGGATTTCAGTGAGGCGGACGGGGAGCATGCCGCGGAGCTGGAGGGCGAATTCGCGGAAATGGACGGCTGGAACGCGGAAAGCGACGCGGCGACGCTGCTGACGGGGCTGGGCATTCCCACCGAGGAGCATACGATGCAGATGTCCGAGCTGCAGGCGGGGGACAAGTTCAAGGTGCTGCTGGCGCAGGCCCTGTTCGGCAATCCCGATATCCTGCTGCTGGACGAGCCGACCAACAACCTGGACAACCGGTCGGTGGCCTGGCTGGAGGACTTCCTGATGGATTTCCCGGGCACGCTGATCGTGGTCAGCCATGACCGCTGGTTCCTGAACAATATCTGCACCCATATCGTGGATATCGACTACAACCAGGTGAAGCTGTATGTGGGCAACTACGACTTCTGGTACGAGTCCAGCAAGATCATGCAGGCGCTGATGAATGACCAGAAAAAGCGCAGGGAGGACAAGATCCGGGAGCTGCAGGCCTTCATTCAGCGCTTCTCCAGCAACAAGAGCAAGGCCAAGCAGGCTACCAGCCGCAGAAAGCTGCTGGATCAGCTGACGATCGAGCAGATGCCGGCATCCAGCCGCAGATATCCCTGGGTCAGCTTTACGCCGGACCGGGAGGCGGGAAAGGATATCCTTCAGGTGACCGGCCTGAACTATACCCAGGACGGGGTGCAGCTGCTGAAGGATGTTTCCTTCCTGACGACCAAGGGCCAGAAGATCGCCCTGGTGGGGAACGAGCAGGCGGCCACGGCCCTCTTCCGCATTCTGGCGGAGGAGATCGAGCCGGACAGCGGCACGGTTAAATGGGGCGTGACGATTTCCACCAGCTACTTTCCGAAGGACAACAGCCCCTACTTCGACGGCTGCAACCTGACGATGATGCAGTGGTTTGCGCAGTATTCTCCGGAGCAGCTGGAGACCTATATGCGGGGATTCCTGGGGCGGATGCTGTTCAGCGGCGACGATGTCTACAAGCCGGTGAACGTCCTCTCCGGCGGAGAGAAGGTGCGCTGCATGCTCAGCCGCATGATGCTCTCCGGCGCGAATTTCCTGATGCTGGATCAGCCGACGAACCATCTGGACCTGGAGTCCATTACGGCGGTCAACAACGGCCTGATCAACTTCCCGGGCAATGTGATCTTTACCAGCCAGGACCACCAGTTCGTCTCCACGGTGGCGGACCGGATTCTGGAAATTCACGCGGACGGCACCGTTTCGGACTACCTGTGCAACTATGAGGAATATCTGGAAAAGACCCGTTAAGCAAATTGCGGGTTCCGGGGAAATATGATATACTGTGTGAAGTGCCCGCACCGACGGCGCGGGAAAAAACAGGAGGGACTGCTCCATGAAATACGGTCATTTTGATGACAGCGCGCGGGAATATGTGATTGACACGCCTCGCACCCCTTATCCCTGGATCAATTACCTGGGCTGTGAAAAATTCTTCGGCATCATCAGCAACACGGCGGGTGGTTACTGCTTCTACCGGGACGCACGGCTGCGCCGGATTACCCGGTACCGGTATAACAATATGCCCGTGGACAACGGCGGACGCTATTTCTATATCAATGACGGCGGCGTCGTCTGGAATCCCGGATGGAAGCCGGTGAAGACCGAGCTGGATGCCTACTCCTGCCGCCACGGCATGGGCTATACCATCATCACCGGACGGAAGAACGGACTGACCGCCTCCCAGCGGAGCTTTGTGCCCATGGGGTATGATGCCGAGGTGCATCAGATTACGCTGAAGAACGAGTCCGAAGCGGAAAAGAATGTGATTCTGACCAGCTTCATCGAGTTCTGCCTCTGGAACGCGCAGGATGACATGCTGAACTTCCAGCGCAATTTCTCCACCGGCGAGGTGGAGGTCGAGGACGGCGTGATCTATCACAAGACGGAGTACCGTGAGCGCCGCAACCATTATGCCTTCTACGCGGTGAACGCTCCGGTGGACGGCTTTGACACGGATATGGAAACCTTCCTGGGCATGTACAACGGCTTTGAAAACCCGCAGGCCGTCATGACCGGGCGGATGGGCAATTCCATCGCCTCCGGCTGGCAGCCCATGGCCGCGCATCAGCTCAGGGTCTGCCTCGCTCCCGGGGAGGAGAAGCGGTTCAATTTCGTGCTGGGCTATGTGGAGCTTCCGGTGGAGGAGAAATGGGAGAAGCCCGGCGTCATCAACAAGAAGCCGGCGAAGGAGCTGCTGTCCCATCTGACCACGGATGAGCAGATTGAGCAGGCGTTCCAGGCGCTGAAGGCGCACTGGGATCATCTGCTGGGCGCGTATGTGCTGTCGGCGAAGGATGAAAAGCTGAACCGGATGGTCAACATCTGGAATCCCTATCAGTGCATGGTGACCTTCAACATGAGCCGCAGCACCTCCATGTTCGAGAGCGGAATCGGCCGGGGCATGGGCTTCCGGGATTCCAGCCAGGATCTGCTGGGCTTTGTGCACCAGATCCCCGAGCGCGCCCGCGAGCGGATTCTGGACATCGCTGCGACGCAGTTCCGGGACGGCGGCTGCTATCATCAGTACCAGCCCCTGACCAAGAAGGGCAACAATGATATCGGCGGCGGCTTCAACGACGACCCGCTGTGGCTGATTGCGGGCACTGCCGCGTACATCAAGGAAACCGGGGACTTTGCCATCCTGGACGAGGCTACGCCCTACGACTGCAATCCGGAGGACTGCGGCACCCTGCTGGAGCATCTGGAAGCCAGCTTCATGCACGTGGTCAACAACCTGGGCCCCCATGGCCTGCCCCTGATCGGCCGGGCAGACTGGAATGACTGCCTGAACCTGAACTGCTACTCCGATACGCCGGACGAGAGCTTTCAGACCTTCTCCAACCCCAACGCTCCGGATGACCGGGTGGCGGAGAGCGTGCTGATTGCCGGCATGTTCGTTTCCATCGGGCCGGAACTGGTGGCAATCGAGCGCAGACGGGGCAACGAAGAGAAGGCGGCGGCCTATCAGAAGGACATTGACGCCATGACGGCGGCCATCGAACGGGACGGCTGGGACGGCGAATGGTTCGTCCGCGCCTATGATGCCATGGGCCACAAGGTGGGCAGCCGGGAATGCGAAGACGGCAAGATCTACATCGAATCCCAGGGCTACTGCGTCATGGCGGGCATCGGCCTGAAGAACGGCATGGCGGAGAAGGCGCTGGAAAGCGTTCACCGGTATCTGGAGACGGAGCACGGCATCGTGCTGCTGCAGCCCGCCTACAAGGAATATCATCTGGAGCTGGGCGAAGTGAGCTCCTATCCCGGCGGCTACAAGGAGAACGCCGGCATCTTCTGCCACAACAATCCCTGGATCATGGCCGCGGAGACGGTGGTCGGCCACGGAGACCGGGCGTTTGACCTGTACACCCGCATCGCGCCGGCCTGGCGGGAGGAAATTTCCGATCTG
>CAMNCR010000131.1 GCA_946534455.1 uncultured Clostridia bacterium
TGGCCGGCGCGAGGGACATTCTGGCGGAAACCGTCAGCGACAGCGCGGAGCTGCGGAAGCAGCTGCGCGGTCTGCTGTCGCGGGAGGGCGTGCTGGTGTCCCGGGCGGCGAAGGAAGAGGACAGCGTCTACAGCATGTACTATGAGTTTCAGGAGCCTGTGCGGTCCATCGCGGCGCACCGGGTGCTGGCGATTAACCGGGGGGAACGGGAGGAATTCCTGAAGGTATCCCTCCTGGCGCCGGAGGAGAAGATTCGCCAGGCGATTCAGGCCGCGTATGTGCGGGGGAACACGCCTTCCTCGGAGCAGGTTTCGGAGGCCTGCGGGGATGCCTGGGAGCGCCTGCTCTTTCCCTCCCTGGAGCGGGAAATCCGGGGAGATCTGACAGACCGGGCGAACGAGGCGGCGATCCGCGTGTTTTCCCAGAATCTGCATCAGCTCCTGATGCAGCCTCCCATCCGCGGCAAGGTGACGCTGGGCGTGGATCCCGGGTTCAGAACCGGCTGCAAGCTGGCTGTGGTGGACGAGAACGGAAAGGTGCTGGACACCGGGGTGGGTTTCTTCACGCTGCCGGGAGATGAGGCGAGGAAGGCCGCGGCTGCCAGGCTGATCCGGGGGCTGGTCCGGAAGTACGGGGTGACCGCCATTGCCATCGGCAACGGCACAGCCAGCCGGGAGAGCGAGCAGTTCATCGCGTCTCTGCTGCCGGATCTGCCCGGAGTGGCGTATATGATCGTCAGTGAAGCCGGCGCGTCGGTCTATTCCGCCAGCAAGCTGGCTGCCGCGGAGTTTCCGGATTTTGATGTCACCCAGCGCAGCGCCGTGTCCATTGCCCGCCGTATGCAGGATCCGCTGGCGGAGCTGGTCAAGATTGAGCCCAGGGCCATCGGCGTGGGCCAGTATCAGCATGACCTGAAGCAGAATGAGCTGACGGCCGCGCTGGACGGCGTCGTCGAGCAGTGCGTCAATCAGGTGGGCGTCGAGGTCTCCACCGCGTCCGCGGAGCTGCTGTCCCATGTGGCGGGCATCGGTCCGACGCTGGCCCGGAACATCGTGGCCTACCGGGAGGAAAACGGCATTCCCTCCCGGGCCGCGCTCAGGAAGGTTTCCAAGCTGGGCCCGAAGGCCTATGAGCAGTGCGCCGGCTTTCTCCGCGTTCGGGAAAGCCGGAATCCGCTGGATGCCACAGCGGTGCATCCGGAAAGCTATGACGCTGCCCGGAGCCTGCTGGAAAAGCTGGATTACCGGCTGCAGGATGTCCGGGGCGGCGTGCCGGACATCGGCGAACGGGCCTCGCAATATGGGCTGGAGCGCCTGGCGGAGGAAACGGGCATGGGCCTGCCGACGCTCCGGGACGTGCTGGCCGAGCTGCGGAAGCCGGGACGGGATCCCCGTGATGAGCTGCCTGCCCCGGTGCTGCGCACGGATGTGCTGGATATCAGGGATCTGAAGCCGGGCATGGAGCTGACCGGGACGGTTCGCAATGTGATCGACTTCGGCGCCTTTGTGGATATCGGGGTGCATCAGGATGGCCTGGTGCATATTTCCCGCATGGCGGACCGCTTTATCCGCCATCCCTCCGAGGTCGTCCGGGTGGGCGACGTGGTTCGCGTCTGGGTGGTGGAGGTGGACGAGAAGAAGAAGCGCATCGCCCTGTCCATGGTGCAGGACAGGACGGCCCGTCCGCAGCCGTCGGGAAACGGCAGGCAGCCCGGCGCGGCCGGGGGGCACATTTGACAATCTGAGTTAATTGCGTATAATTTGATAGTTATCTGTCCGCGCAGGTGATGCCGCGGAAAGTGTGGGAGGATAGGCAAGATGGCTGATTATCAATTGATTACGGATTCTGCTTGCGATCTGGTACCGGAGCTGCTGGAGAAATGGGATGTGCAGCTGCTGCGGATGCCCCATCTGTTTCCGGACACCGGGGAACAGGCGCTGGATCATGATCAGCCGATGCATGAGTTTTACGAGCAGATGCGGGGCGGACGCCTGGTCAAGACCTCCGCGCTGAATGTGGCGGCCTACACCGCCGCCTTTACCGCGATTCTGGAATCCGGAAAGGATCTGCTCTATCTGGCCTTCTCCAGCGGTCTGAGCGCGACCTGCGCCACCGGAAAGAGCGTGGCGGAGGATCTGGCCAGAAAGTATCCGGAGCGGAAAATCCGGGTGGTGGATACCCTGTGCGCCTCCGCGGGGGAGGGCATGGCTGTCTATCTGGCCAGGGAGAACCGGGACCGGGGCATGTCCCTGGATGAAAACGCGGATGCCCTGGAGGCGGACAAGCTGCATCTGTGTCACTGGTTCACGGTGGATGACCTGAAGTATCTCAAACGCGGCGGCCGGATCAGCGCTACCACTGCGCTGCTGGGAACGGCGCTCAATGTCAAGCCGGTGCTCCATGTGGACAACGAGGGGCATCTGATCAAGGTGACGCAGGTGCACGGGAGAAAGAAGGCCATCCGGAAGATGGCGGAAATGCTGGGGGAGACGATGTATGAGGGTTCCCCGGTTTTCATCTCCCATGGGGACTGCATGGAGGACGTGCAGCTTCTTCAGAAAATTCTGAAGGAGGAATACCATGTGGAGGTGCAGATCGTCACCTATGTCGGCGCGCTGATCGGTGCGCATTCGGGCCCCGGCACGCTGGCGCTGTTTTTCCGCGGAAAGGAAAGATGAGACGGCCGTTTCAGGCATCAGGCTTCTTCGGAGAGGAAGCCTTTTTTTTGTGCGTTTTTTGTCCTTTTTTGGCATGATGGTGGACAAATGACAAAGATTGTGATAAAATGCCTCCGAATTGAGCAGAGATATGGATCCGGATCACATGGGTCCGGACAGGATTCCCGGTGGAAAGCGGGTGCCCCAGGCTTTTGTGGTGCGGTGAGGGCCGCCGCCGGGTCAGGTACAGATTATCTGCGTGAGGAATCGCGCTGATAAAAAATAAAAAAAAAGGAGTGTACTCAACTATGAAGAAGATTCTCGCTCTGGTACTCGCTCTGGCGCTGGTTCTGTCCTGTGCCTCCGCCATGGCCGCCAAGGTTGGCGTGTCCATGCCCACGAAGGACCTGCAGAGATGGAATCAGGATGGCGCTAACATGGAAGCCCAGCTGAAGGAAGCCGGCTTCGAAGTGGAACTGCAGTTCGCTTCCAACGACGTTCCCACCCAGCTGAATCAGGTTGAAGCCATGGTTGATGACGGCTGCGAAGTGATCGTGATCTCCGCCATCGAAGGCTCCTCCCTCGGCACCGCTCTGGCGAAGGCCAAGGAAAAGGGCATCAAGATCATCGCCTATGACCGGCTGCTGATGGACAGCGACGCGGTTGACTACTATGCCACCTTCGATAACTACATGGTCGGCACCGTGCAGGGCACCTATGTGAAGGACGCTCTGGATCTGGACAACGCCGAAGGCCCCTTCTACATGGAAATCACCGCCGGCGACCCCGGTGACAACAACGCCCGTTACTTCTATCAGGGCGCGATCGACGTGCTGAAGCCCTTCATGGACAGCGGCAAGATCGTTGTCCGTTCCGGCCAGACCGAGTTCGATCAGGTTGCGACTCCCACCTGGAAGACCGACGTTGCGCAGAAGCGCGCTGACGACATCCTGACCGCCTACTATGCCAATGGCGAGCAGCTGGATGTGTGGCTCTGCTCCAACGACTCCACCGCTCTGGGCGTGACCAACGCGCTGGACAACTACACCGGCGAAGGCTGGCCGATCATCACCGGTCAGGACTGCGACATCGCCAACACCAAGAACATGATCGCC
>CAMNCR010000132.1 GCA_946534455.1 uncultured Clostridia bacterium
GAAAGCTCTGTCACCCGGCAGCCCAGCTGCCGGGAAAGGTCGGCGGTATCCAGCCTGTCCCCGTTTTTCCGGACCACATCCATCATGTTGATGGCCACCACGACCGGGATGCCCAGCTCGACCAGCTGGGTCGTGAGGTACAGATTCCGCTCCAGGTTGGTTCCGTCAATCAGGTTCAGAATGGCGTCGGGCCGCTCGCCCACCAGATAATTCCGGGCGACGACCTCCTCCAGCGTATAGGGGGACAGGCTGTAAATGCCGGGCAGGTCGGTGATGATGACGTCCGGATGCTTCCGGAGCCGGCCCTCCTTTTTTTCGACCGTCACGCCGGGCCAGTTTCCCACAAACTGATTGGATCCGGTCAGGGCGTTGAACAGCGTTGTTTTACCGCAGTTGGGATTCCCCGCCAGGGCAATGCGAATCTCCATGGATTGTTCCTCCTGTTTTTCGAAGCTGTGTCAGCTGACGCTTATGGCTGCGCGGAAGGGGATTCCACCTCGATGCTTTCCGCATCCGCCTTCCGCAGGGACAGCTCATATCCGCGCACGGTAATCTCGATGGGATCGCCCAGGGGAGCGACCTTCCGGACCTGGATTTCCACGCCCTTGGTGATGCCCATGTCCATGATTCTCCGCTTGACCGCGCCTTCCCCGTGAATTTTGACGACCCTGGCCCGGCCTCCGACCTGCACTTCCCGAAGACTGCTCATGTTCCTTCCTCCTGTCAAATCATGATCTTTCGCGCCATGTCCCCGTCCAGGGCCACGCGAGATTCCTTGACCTTCACGATCACATTCCCGTTCAGGGAAGCGATGACGGTTGCGGTTCCGCCGGCTGCGAAGCCCAGGTTTTCCAGGTGCTTCCTGACCTCAGGGCTCCCGCCGATTTTCCGGATCACGCATTCTTCACCGGGGTTTGCATAGCTTAATGGCATCATACGGCCTCCTTCAAACACACAGAGCACTCATCCTGAACTGTTCGTTAGCTAAACCTAACAATGCGCATTATAGTTAGCTTGACCTAACATGTCAAGAGTCTGGTTCCCTTTTTTTCTTTTTTTGTTCTGACCTGCCGGACCTGTCCCGTTGGCGGAGCCGACAGGGTCCCGCTTCCTCCCCGGGCGGCCCCGGAGCTTCAGAACTGAAAAGCTGACAGCTCCGGTCCGGCCTTGACAGAGCGGTCCCGTTCCCCTATGATCAGGGTTGAGCATGTGAATGGGATATACGGGCGGATTTTCCGGATCGCCGGGACGCCGGATCTGGACGCGGAGCGCCGGCGCACCTGGCCGGCGATCCACCGTATGCTTCCCGCGGCACAGTCCCTGCGCCGAAGGCATCAGCAAACCAACAGAAGAAACAGGAGGATACGAACATGGAGCGCAAAGTCACGACGGCTGTGGTGGGCTGCGGCATGATCAGCAACATCTACATCAAGAACCTGAAGAACCTCTTCAGCATCATCGACCTGGTGGCGGTGGCGAACCGGAACCGGGCCGCGGCCGAGCAGAAGGCCGCCGAATACGGCATCGAAAGGGTCATGAGCATCGACGAGGTGGCCGCCGATCCCGCGATCGAGCTGGTGATCTGTCTGACGCCCGCCTATGCTCACTATGACCTCATCAAGCGGATGCTGGAGGCCGGGAAGCATGTCTGGACCGAGAAGACCATGACCGTGACCGTGGAGCAGGCCCGGGAGCTGGTGGCGCTGGCGGACGCGAAGGGCCTGTATCTGGGCGTGGCCCCCGATACGGTGCTCGGCGCGGGAACGCAGACGGCGCGGCGGGCGCTGGACACGGGCATGATCGGCGAGGTGTCCTCGGGCATCGCGGTCATCAACCGCAACCAGTCCCTGAACGCTGAGGTCTTCACCTTCCTGCGGGGCAACGGCGGCTCCCTGCCCTATGACGTGGGGATCTACTATATCGGCACCCTGCTCTGCCTCCTGGGCCCGGTGGCGCAGGTGCATGCCTTCGGGGCGCCGGCCCGGCGGCATGAGCCGGAATTCCTCTTCCGCAACGCGGAGGAGGAGCCCTGGACCATCCCGGGCAGCAACGTCATCAGCGCCTCCCTGCGGTTTGTCTCCGGCGCGCTGGTCAGCGTGCACTTCGACGGCAACACCGTCAACGCCGAGCAGCACAGCCTGACCCTCTTCGGCAGCCGGGGCATCCTCCGGGTGGGCGATCCGGACAAATTCAACAGCCCGGTTTCCCTGATCTATGCCGGCCAGCCGGAGTGCGTGCTGCCCTTCACGCACGGCTATGACGGCCGGAACACGGTGGACGCGACGCCCTTTGACTTCTACGGGCATCGCGGGGTGGGCGCCGCGGAGATGGCGTACGCCATCCGGCAGGGACGCCCCAACCGCTGCAGCAAGGAATACGGCCTGCACTGCCTGGAGATCCTGGAGGCCATGGAGCGGTCCGCGGCCACCGGGGAGACGGTGGCCATCGAATCCCGCTTTGAGATGAAGCCCCTGAAGCCCGGCTACTATTCCAGCGTGGGCTTCGGCCGCGGCGACGCCGAAAGGTCCCTCGCGGAGGGATGAGCCCGACAGAAGTGAAGAAACAGGAGGAGCGGCCATGAAATACGGCATCAATCTGTATGGAATTCTGCGGAACCGCAGGGACACCCTGACGGCCCTGAAGGAGCTGCGGGAGCTGGGCTTCAGCAGCGTGGAGCCCTGCGTCGCGCCGGCGGTCTTCGAGGGCATGGAGCATGTCTTCTGGCCGGCGGACTGGCTGAAGGCCCATGTGGCGGAAATCCGCGCCCTGGGGCTCGAGGTCTTTTCCGTGCATCTCGTGGGCTGGAACGCGGCCACCCAGCGGGAGGCCCTGAAGGAGCTGGCGGCGGCCTGCGGCATCCGCCATTTTGTGGTGAAGAGCCCGCAGAGCCTGACGGAAGAGACGCTGCATGAGACGGCCATGGCCTACATCCAGCTGGCCGAAGCCCTGGAGGGGGCTGGGGCGGAGGTGCTCGTGCACAACGAGCGGGACGACATTTCGGCCCGCTTTGCCGGAAAGACGGCCTACGAGCGCCTGATGGACCTGTGCCTGGGCAGGGTCGGCGCGCAGGTGGACGCGGGCTGGGCGCTGGCCGGAGGCGAGGATCCCGCGGCGCTGCTCTGGCGCCTGGGAGACCGCGTCCGGAGCCTGCACTATAAGGATTTTGCCCTGCGCGGCGGCGAAGCCGCGGCCACGCCCCTGGGAAAAGGGGACCTGGATGTCACCGCCTGCCTGCAGTTTGCCCGCTTCCGCGGCATCCCGCAGATCATCGACCTGGACGTTTTCGGCGAGGATCCGGCGGCGGATCTCCGCGAAAGCCTGCTGGCCCTGGCCTCCCGCACGCAGGATCGGCCGAACTCCGTCAGCTATCTCAACACGCTGGACGTGGTGACGGGGGAAATCAAAACCCTTCGCCGGTTTGACCGGGTGATCGAGGCGCCAAACTGGCTGAAGGGCCGTCCTGCGATGATCTATAACGCCCAGGGGCTACTTTTTCAATATGATCTGGAGACCGGCATTGAGACCTGGATCGATTCCGGGGCCTGCGAGGACTGCAACAACGACCATGTGGTCTCCCCGGACGAATCCATGAT
>CAMNCR010000133.1 GCA_946534455.1 uncultured Clostridia bacterium
ATGGCGCGGAAAAGATCGAGGAGGCGCTGCGGGCCACGGGCCTCAGCGAAATGCGCGGCAGGGGGATGCTGACCCTCTCCGGCGGCGAGGCGCAGCGGGTTTATCTGGCCCAGGTGCTGGCGCAGGATCCGAAGCTGCTGATGCTGGACGAGCCCGCGAACCACCTGGATCCGCCCTATCAGCAGCGCTTTTTCGAGATGATCCGGCGCTGGGCGTCGGAGCCGGGCCGGGCGGTCATCACCGTGACCCATGATCTGACGCTGGCCAGGCGGTACGGAACCCACGGCCTGCTGATGCGGGAGGGGCGGTGCGCCGCGTCGGGCCGGATCGAGGCGGCGCTGGCGGCCGAACGGCTGCGGGAGGTGTACGGCATGGATATTGCCGGATGGATGCAGGAAGCGCTGGCTCTGTGGAAATGAGCCAGCGCTTCTTTTCGTTTCTGCTGTGTTGTGGGGGCGGAGCCGCCCCGGAGGATCAGACGCCCAGCAGGCGCGCCGCCTTCAGGATGGCCACCTGGGTCTTGGCATCGGTGATCTCGCCGGACATCACCATGTCCACCAGCTCCGTCAGCGGGACGGCGACCACATCCAGCAGCTCGTCCTCATCCAGATGGCGGGCGCCCGCGTGCAGGCCCCGGGCGAGATACATGCTGATGCGCTCGTCCGTGTAGGCGCAGGCGCCGTAAAACTCACCGATCATGGTCCATTCATCGGCGGTGTATCCCGTCTCCTCCCACAGCTCCCGCTGAATGGCGGAGAGGCGGTCCTCCTGCGGGCTGTCCAGCTTGCCCGCGGGGATCTCCCAGATGACGCGGTCAATGGGATAGCGGTACTGCCGCTCCATGATGACCTCGAGCCGGTCGTTGACGGGAATGACGCACACGGCGCCGATGTGCCGGATCACCTCCCGGTTGGCCAGGTGGCCCTCCGGCAGGCGGACGGTGTCCTTCCGCACGTGCAGAATGGCGCCGTCAAAGATGTTTTCGGAGGAAACCGTCGTTTCCCGCATGCGGGAAAGCTCCAGCGCTTCGTTGATCTCCTGCATGGTCCGGCCGCTCCTTACTCTTTGGGCTGAATGGTCGCCTTGATGCGGCGGACGCCGGCGGAGGAGGATTCCTCCTTCTGGATTTTGAAGGAGCCCAGATCCCCGGTGTTTTCCGCGTGGGGACCGCCGCAGATTTCGAAGGAATAGTCGCCCATCTTATAGGTCCGGACGCGCTCGCCGTATTTGTTTTCGAACAGGCCGATGGCGCCCCTGGCCTTGGCTTCGGGCACGGTCATTTCCTCGCAGACGACGGGCACCTTCGCGTCGATGGCGACGTTGACGAGGCGCTCGACCTCCTTCAGCTCCTCGGGGGTCATCTTCCGGCCGAAGCTGAAGTCGAAGCGGAGCCGCTCGGCGGTGATGTTGGAGCCCTTCTGGGCCACCTCGTCCCCGAGCACCTTGCGCAGGGCGGCGTGCAGCAGGTGGGTGGCCGTGTGCAGGCGGGCCGTCTGCTCGGAATGATCCGCGAGGCCGCCCTTGAACTTCTGATCTGCGCCCTGGTGGCTCAGCTCCTGGTGCTTTTTAAAGCGCTCGGCAAAGTCCGCCTCGTCCACGGTCATGCCCTTTTCCGCGGCCAGCTCCTTGGTCATTTCGATGGGGAAGCCGTAGGTGTCGTAGAGCTTGAAGGCGTTGCGCCCGTCCAGGGTGGACAGGGAAGCCAGGCGGGCCTGGATCGCCTCGGACAGCGCCTCGGCCTTGCCCGCGTTGGCCGCTTCAATGATGGGCATCATATCGGGCGAGGGACGGAGCTTCTTGCTGGCGGCCATTTCCGCGGCCAGGGCCACCGGATCCGCCGCGGCCAGAATGCTCTCCAGCAGCGCGCGGGTGTTGCACACGTTCTGATAGACCTTGTCAAATTCCTTCTCGCCCTGGCGGAGGGTTCTGGCGAAGCGGGCCTCCTCCAGCTTCAGCTGCTCGAGCACGAAGGCGGCGTTCCGGGCCAGCTCCGGATAGGCTTCCTGATACTGATCGATGATGACCTGGGCAATTTCCACGGTGAAGTTCTCCGGCATGCCCAGCTGCATGCCGTAGCGCACGGCGCGGCGGATCAGGCGGCGCAGAATGTAGCCCTGGTCGGTGTTGGAGGGGCTGACACCCCGGTCGTCTCCCAGAATGAAGGTGGCGGTGCGCATATGGTCGGCGATAATCCGGAAGGAGCGCGTATCCGCTTCGTTTTCCCCGTAGACCTTGCCGCTCAGCTCGCTGATGCGCCGGAGAATCCCGGCGAAGGCATCGATTTCGTACACGCTCTTTTTGCCGTTCAGCACGCAGATCGTGCGCTCCAGACCCATGCCGGTGTCCACGTTCTTCTTGGCCAGGGGCTCATATTTGCCTTCCGCGGTCTTGTTGTATTCCATGAACACATCGTTCCAGATTTCCAGATACCGGCCGCAGGAGCAGGCGGGGGAGCAGTCCGGGCCGCAGGGCTCCTTATCGGTGATGATGAACATTTCGGTATCGCTGCCGCAGGGGCCGGTCATGCCGGCGGGGCCCCACCAGTTGTTTTCCTTCGGCAGGAAGAACAGGTGATCCTCGGCCACGCCGCAGGAGCGCCAGAGGTTGTAGCTGGTCATATCCCGGGGGCAGTCCTCATCCCCCGCGAAAACCGTGAAGGCCAGCCGGTCCTTGGGCAGGCCGAGATACTCCGGACTGGTCAGGAATTCCCAGCTCCAGGGAATCATCTCTTCCTTAAAATAGTCGCCCAGGCTCCAGTTGCCCAGCATTTCGAAGAAGGTCAGATGGCTGGGATCGCCCACGTCGTCAATATCGCCGGTGCGGATGCACTTCTGCACGTCGGTCAGCCGGGTTCCGGCGGGATGAGGGGTGCCCATCAGATAGGGAACCAGGGGATGCATGCCCGCGGTGGTGAACAGGACGGTGGGATCATTTTCCGGAATCACGGAAGCGGACTGAATGCGGTGGTGACCCTTGGACTCCATAAAGCTCTGAAATTTCTCCCGCAGCTCGGCGGAGGTGATTTCCTTCATAAAACGCGCAGCTCCTTTCGCACGGCAGTTTTGAATGTACCGGGGTATTATAGCAAAAGGGGTTGGGGAATGCAAGAAGGCTTGACAGGAGAAGCGCCATTCGGTAAAGTGCTGCGCAGAGGGAGGCCACAGGCCGCGAAAAAGCAGAACGAACAGAACGGATCGGGAGAGGTGGAGAGCTTTGGAAAAGACGTTTGTGCGGGGCGCGAATCCCTATATGCCGCTGTGGGAGCATGTGCCGGACGGGGAACCCCGGGTTTTTACCCATGCGGGAGAAACGCGGGTCTACGTCTATGGATCCCATGATACGGAACGGACGCAGTACTGCGGCCGGGACTATGTGGTCTGGTCCGCGCCGGTGACGGACCTGACGGACTGGACCTGCCATGGGGTCTGCTATCGGGCGGAGGACAACAGCATTCTCTTTGCGCCGGATGTGGTGCGGAAGGGGGATACCTACTATTTATATGCCGCGGAGCAGCAGGGCTCGGTGATCCGGGTCGCCAGATCGAAAACCCCCTGGGGTCCCTTTACGGACCCGGTGAAGACGGATCTGGGCTTTGATCCGGGGGTGCTGGTGGACGACGACGGAAGGGTGTATGCCTTCTGGGGCTTCTGCGGCGCCTGGGCGGCGGAGCTGAACGGGGATATGGCGACGATCCGGGAGGGCACCCTTCGCAGGAATCCCATCGGCCACTGTAAGGCGCGGTGGATGAACCAGGAGGAGGATGCCTCGGGGATCAGCCTGGAGGATGGCTTTTTTGAGGCCTCCAGCCCCCGGAAGATTCTGGGAAAATATGTCTATATCTATTCCAAGCGCTATGAGGTGCCCGTGCCGGAGCTGGGCGTGGACTCGGACAACAACGGCTTTCTGTCCTATGCCTGGAGCGACCGGCCGCTGGAGGGCTACCGGAAGGGCGGGGATATCAGCTTCAACGGCGGCGAAATTCTGCGGGATGAAGCGGGCCGCGGGGTCATGACCTACCGCTGGGGCAACAACCACGGCTCGGTGATGGAGGTCAACGGACAGTGGTATGTCTTCTATCACCGGCAGACGGGCACGGATGAATACGCGCGCCAGGCCATGATCGAGCCTGTGGACGTGGCGCTGGGAAAGGACGGCCGGATTTATCTGGGAAAGATCACCTACCGGGACGGGGAGCCGGTGGCCTCCTGCCCGGTGGAAATGACCTCCCAGGGCGCCCAGGTGAACGGCCTGGACGCACGGCAGTGGATTTCCGCGGGCTACGCGTGCCATCTGCACGGGGGCAGGGAGCAGGCCTATATTCAGCCGGTCTATGAGCAGCGGGAGGATGTGTCCGCTCCGATCGTCCGCCTGACGGACGGCGCCGTCGCGGGCTTCCGGTATCTGCAGTTCGGCTGCAGCTCGCCGCGGCAGGTGACCGTCCATCTGGAGACGGAGGCGGAGGCGGAGGTCCGGCTCCGGCTGGACGCCCCGGACGGGAAGGCCATTGCCGGCTTTACCGCCGGGCCCGGGCAGCGGGTTTTCACGGCCCCGCTGTCCGCCGGCGTGATCGGCAGGCATGCGCTGTATTTCACCTTCAGCCTCCCGGCGGAGGGCGCGGCGGCCACCCTGGACCGCTTTACCTTCGACTGACGCGGCGGGG
>CAMNCR010000134.1 GCA_946534455.1 uncultured Clostridia bacterium
ACGATGGGCTTCATGTTCGCGTTGGCGGCGATTTCATCGGACAGATCCTCGTACTGAGACAGGGTATGCTGAAGCTCGTCAGCCAGCATGGCCTTATAGACCAGCTGTTCGTTTTCCGCGAGCAGGGCATTGTATTCCGCCTCCAGATTCGCCCGCAGCTTCAGCGTGCGGAAGTAGCCGAAGATGGACTCCGAAAGCCCGGAGAAGAAGGACTGAACCGGCGTCACGACCTCGCTGACCGCTGCCTCCGGCGCGCCCAGGCCGGGCACCTCAGGATAGATCCGGTGAAGAATATACAGGCCGATGGTGATCAGCAGGACGCCGGTGACGGCGATCAGAATGATCAGCCGCAGGACGGGATGCCGCCGGCGCTCCCTGGCGGCAGGCTGAATCTGCTGAAGGTTGTCATCGAGCATGATGCCGGAGGAATAGACCTTCCGGGGTTCGGCGGGAGCTTCGGGCTCCGCGCCTTCGTCCTGAGGCGCTTCTGAATCCGCCGCGCCGGATTTCCGGGAACCGTGAAACTGGGAAAGGGCGTCCTCCGGGGTTTGAGAGGCGGAAGACACGGCGCCGTCCTCCTCGGGGTCGTCATAGATGAAATCATCCTGAACGACCGGGCGGTCTTCCTTCGGCTCCTCATTTTTACGCCTGAACCGGGCCATGATCTTTCACCTCCTTTGCCTGGAATGATTCATTCGGGTTTCTTATTTGGCTGCGGCAGCCCGCCTGCTCTGGGGAGAGATCAGCTGGATGTTCTCGGTCAGGTACCCGATGCCGAGAATGCAGCAGTCTCCGGGTTCCCGGGCCAGCAGCACGGGGACGCCCAGATTCTCGGACAGGAACCGGTCCAGCGCGAAGAGGCGGGAGCCGTCCCCGGTCAGATGAACGCCGCTGCGCATGATGTCCGCGGAAAGCTCCGGCGGGGTTCGCTCCAGCACCCAGCGGATGGCTGTGACGATGGCGTTGCAGGCGGGAGCGATGGCCTCCTGCGCCTGCTCTGAGGAAAACTGGATCGTTCCGGCGGAGGTGTTGAGCTGATTGATGCCCCGCACGAGAATGGAACGGGACTCCTCCAGCGGCAGGGCGGAGGCGAGATCCTTCTTTACATTCTCCGCCGTCTGCCGGCCGATGAGGATGTTGCAGCGCTTGCGCATGTAATCCACCAGTGCGTTGTCCAGGGTCTGGCCGCCCACCTGAACGCTCTGGGAAACGACCAGACCGCCCAGGGAAATGACGGCGATGTCCGTCGTGCCGGCGCCGATGTCCACCACCAGGCTGCCGATGGGATCGTAGACCGGGAGGCCGGTGCCGATGGCGGAGGCGAAGGGCTTTTCGATCAGGAAAACATGCCTGGCACCGGCCAGGCGAACGGCCTCGGTCAGGGCCTTCCGATTGACGTCATCCAGACCGCAGGGCACGGATACGATGACCCGGGGGCGATTCAGGTAGGAAACGCCCACGGCCTTGCGGATGAAATAGCGGAGCATGAGCTCCGTCAGATCAAAATCGGAAACCTGTCCGTTCTTGATCGGGGAAACAGCGACCAGCTGATCCGGAGCCCGGCCGAGGAGAAAAAAGGCTTCATCGCCGATGGCGCGGATGCTTTTGCGCTGATTCCGGTCCAGCACGATGAGCGTAGGCTCGGAAATGACGATTCCGCGGCCGCGGACATAGACGCTGGTGGTTTCCGTGCCGAGATCGATACCGATATCAGGAGCCACAACTGGCATATGATTTCCTTCCTTAATATCCAAATTGCCGGGAGGGAGTCCGCCCGGTTTCTCCGGCCTGACGGTCAGGCGGGAAAGGAGTAGCCGGCATCCAGAAGCAACCGGCGGACGAGATACAGCGGGAGGCCGATAACGGAGGAGTCACATCCGTCCAGATGGGTGACCCAGAGACCGGCGCGGCCCTGAATGCCGTAGGCGCCGGCCTTGTCCATCGGTTCCCCGGTGGCGATATAGGCGCGCAGCTCCGCCTCCGGGATGGCGGCAAAGGTGACCGCGGTGATATCCACGGCAGTGTGCGCCTCTCCGGTCGGGGAGAGGACCGAGACGCCCGTCATGACCTGATGCGTATGGCCGGACAGGGCGGAAAGCATGCGGAACGCCTCCTCCGGGGTGCCGGGCTTGCCCAGCGCGCGATTCTCCAGGGATACGAGCGTGTCCGCCGCCAGAATAAAGCGGCCCGGAAAATGCGGAGCGCAGGCGGAAGCCTTGCGCGCGGAAAGGAGCGCGACGGCCTGTGCGGCGGGAAGATCGCAGTGCTCATCCACATCCGGCACGAACACCTGGAAGGGAATGCCGACCCGCCGGAGCAGCTCCTTCCGCCGCGGAGACTGGGAAGCCAGAACGATCGGGGTCATAAGCGCCGCCACCTCATCCGTCGAAATCATCCGCGGAGCAGAGGCACCGCGAACCGAATAACCACACAAGTATACCATACTTTTCCAATAAAGGAAAATGAAATCAGCACAGATTGACAAAAAACAGCCTTTGCGCCTATAATTTCAGGATGTGCAGGTGTGCCTGCAGGGAAGGGATGGATTATGACAAAAGCGCTGATTTCGGTCACCGGGCTGGATTCCACGGGAATCATCGCCCGGGTCGCAACCCGGCTCGCGGAGCTGAACATTAACATTCTCGATATCACACAGACCATTCTGGGCGGATACTTCACGATGATGATGGTGGTGGACCTGGACGGGGCGCAGATGGACTTTGACGCCATTAACCAGGCGCTGCAGCCTGTCCGGGATGAGCTGCGCATGGCCATTCACATGCAGAGAATGGATATTTTTGACGCGATGCACCGCATCTGACGGAGGACAATCATGATAGAGACCGGTGAAATTCTTCAGACGATGCGGATGATCCAGGAGGAGAATTTTGATATCCGGACGATCACTCTGGGCATCAATCTGCTGGACTGCTCGGATCCTGTGCCGTCGCGCTGCGCCGAGCGGGTGTATGACAAAATCTGCCGGGTTGCAAGGGATCTGGTGGCAACCGGGGAGCACATCGAGACGGAGTTCGGCATTCCCATCGTGAACAAACGCATCAGCGTGACCCCGGTGAGCCTGATCTGCCAGGGCGACCCGATTCCGATCGCCAGGGCGCTGGACAGGGCAGCCCGGGAAACGGGCGTCAATTTTCTGGGAGGCTATACGGCGCTGGCGCAGAAGGGGCTGACCCTGGCGGACGAGCGTCTGATCGCCTCCATTCCGGAGGTCATGGCCGAAACGGAGCTGCTGTGTGCCAGCGTGAATGTCGCTTCCACCCGGGCGGGCATCAACATGAACGCCGTGCGGGAAATGGGCGAAATCATTCTGGAAACCGCCCGCAGGACAGCGGACCGGGACGGACTGGGCTGCGCGAAGCTGGTGGTTTTCGCCAACGCGGTGGAGGACAATCCCTTCATGGCCGGGGCTTTCTGCGGGGTCGGCGAGCCCGAGTGCGCGATCAATGTCGGCGTTTCCGGCCCGGGCGTGGTCAAGGTAGCGCTGGAGCAGGTTCGCGGCGAGCCTTTTGACATCGTCGCCGAGACGATCAAGCGCACCGCGTTCAAGATCACGCGCGTGGGCCAGCTGGTGGCGCGGGAAGCCAGTCAGCGGCTTGGCATCCCCTTCGGCATCGTGGATCTGAGCCTTGCGCCCACACCGGCGCGGGGGGATTCCGTGGCGCATATTCTGACGGAAATGGGGCTGGAAATGGCCGGGGCCCCCGGGACAACGGCCGCGCTGGCGCTGCTCAATGACGCGGTCAAGAAGGGCGGCGTGATGGCCAGCAACCATGTGGGCGGTCTGAGCGGAGCCTTTATTCCCGTCAGCGAGGATATCGGCATGATTGAGGCGGCCGCCAAGGGCGCGCTGACGCTGGAAAAGCTGGAGGCGATGACCTGCGTGTGCTCCGTCGGGCTGGATATGATCGCCATTCCGGGAGATACGCCGGCCGCGGCCATCAGCGGCATCATCGCGGATGAAGCGGCCATTGGGATGGTGAATCAGAAGACAACGGCCGTGCGCGTGATCCCGGCTCCCGGGAAGAAGGCAGGGGACCGGGTCGAATTCGGCGGGCTGCTGGGCTTTGCACCGGTAATGCCGGTGAACCCCTATGGCAACGACGCCTTCATAGCCCGCGGAGGGCGCATTCCTGCGCCCCTGCATTCCCTGAGAAACTGACAAAACAGGAAAGCGGAGAAAATGGGTAATTTTGTAGATCGGGTCAGAATCACGGTCAAGGCCGGCAACGGCGGCAACGGTTCCACCTCCTTCCACCGGGAAAAATTCGTGATCAACGGCGGGCCGGACGGCGGGGACGGCGGCAACGGGGGAGATGTCCTTCTGTATGCCGATCCGAACATGCACACGCTGCTGGACTTCCGGTTCAGGAGCAAGTATACCGCCGAGAACGGGGAGGATGGCCATGCGGGCCGGTGTACCGGCAAACGGGGCGAACCCCTGACGATCAAGGTGCCGGTCGGAACCGTTGTGCGCAATGAGGAAACCGGCCGGATCATGGCGGACATGGATCAGCCGGGGGAAACCCGGGTCCTGCTGAAGGGCGGACGCGGCGGATGGGGAAATCAGCATTTTGCGACGCCGACCCGTCAGGCCCCCAATTTTGCCAAGCCGGGGATCAAAACGCAGGTGTATACCCTGAAGCTGGAGCTGAAGACGATTGCGGATGTAGGTCTGATCGGCTATCCGAATGTCGGAAAAAGCTCGATCCTCAGCGCCGTGACGAGCGCCAGGCCCAAGGTAGGCAACTATCATTTCACCACCCTGACCCCGAACCTGGGGATCGTCCGCCGCTTTGGACAGGATATCGTGCTGGCGGATATTCCAGGGCTGATTGAGGGCGCCGCGGAGGGCGCCGGGCTGGGACATGATTTTCTGCGCCATGTGGAGCGGACGCGCCTGCTGCTGCATGTGGTGGATATTTCGGGGAGCGAGGGGCGCGATCCGCTGGATGATCTGGATCAGATCAATACCGAGCTGGATCATTACGGCCAGCTGTCCGAGCTGCCGCAGATCATCGTCTGCAACAAGATGGATCTGCCCGGCGCGGAGGAAAACCTGAAGCGGATGCGGATCCTGGCGGAGGGCATGGGATGCCCGGTCTTTGCGGTGAGCGCTGCCACCCGGCAGGGCTTTGATCCCCTGCTGGACGAGACGGCCCGACTGCTGGAAACGCTGCCCCCCGTGCTGCACTTCCAGGAGGAGGAAGAGCCGGAGGAGGAGAAGCCGGAGGAGGGCTTCAGGATCGTGTTTGACGGCGCGACCTATGAGGTTCTCGGTCCCGGGATGGAACGGCTGATCGAGAGCGTCAACTTCGATGACAACGAAAGCATGAACTGGTTCCATAAGATGCTCCGGAAGCTGGGCGTCATCGACGCGCTGCGGGAAGCGGGCGCCGGGGAAGGTGCCACGGTCCGGATTGCGGACATGGAATTTGATTTCATTGAATAGGAGAAACAGCATGACAGGAAAACAACGCGCGAAGCTTCGCGGGATGGCGAACACGATTGAAACCATCCTTTATATCGGCAAGGACGGAATTACCGAGAACACGGTCAGGGAAACCTATGACGCGCTGGAGGCCAGGGAGCTGATCAAGGGCTGCGTTCAGCAGGGCGCTCCGCTGTCCGCGCGGGAGGCGCTGACCGCGCTGTGCGAAAAAACCGGCGCGGAACCGATTCAGCAGATCGGGCGGCGTTTCGTGATGTACCGTCCCAGCAGGGAGCATCCGACGATTTCACTGGACGAGACGCTGCAGGAGCAGGGGAGATGATCATACGGTGAGTGGCACGCAAACCATACCCCGGATCCGGGATTACGCCGGAAAGCGCATCCATCTGATCGGCATCGGCGGATCCAGCATGAGCGGGCTGGCGATGATGCTGATCCGGGAAGGATACCGGGTTTCCGGAAGCGACCGGGACGAGGGTTATCTGATCCGATATGTGCGGGAGGCCGGCGCGGAGGTCATGATCGGCCACCGTGCGGAAAACGTGCATGGAGCGGATCTGATCGTTTATTCCGCCGCGATTTCTCCCGAGAATCCGGAACGGCAGGAGGCAGATCGCCTGGGCATTCCCTCGATGGAGCGGGCTTATCTTCTGGGCCAGCTGATGCAGGGCTTTTCCAGGGCAGTCGGCATCTGCGGCGCGCACGGAAAAACCACCACCACCTCCATGCTGAGCCAGATCCTGCTGGAAAACGGCAAGGATCCCAGCATCCATATCGGCGGGCGCCTGGATGCCATCGGCGGCAGCACCCGGGTGGGAAACAGCGATATCTTTGTGGCGGAGGCCTGCGAGTTTAACCGGAGCTTTCTGAGAATGAATCCGACCGTGGCGGTGGTGCTGAACATTGACGCGGATCATCTGGACTGCTATCGGGATCTGGACGAGATTGAGGAAACCTTTGGACAGTTCCTGGCGCTGCTTCCGGCGGACGGGCTGGCAATCGGGAACGGTGACGATCCCCGGGTCAGGCGTCAGATCGAGCGGGCGGGCAGGAGACATCAGTTCTTCGGCCTTTCCGCGCAAAACGACTGGTATCCGGAGGCCTATGAAGAGGACGAGCGCGGGTACGCCTCGTTCCGGCTGATGTTCCGCGGAGAAAAACAGACCGAGGTCCACATGGGCGTTCCCGGAGAGTTCAACGTACTCAATGCGCTGGCGGCCATCAGCACCGCGGTGGCGCTGGGGGTGGACGCCGGGGACGCGGCGGCGAGCCTGGAGCGCTTTGTGGGCGCACACAGGCGCTTTGAGCTGACCGCTACGGTGGACGGCGTGGAAATCTTCCACGATTACGGGCACAATCCCGCCGAGATGCGCAACGCGCTCTCCATCGCCCGGAAGAGGTGCCGGGGCAGGCTCTGGGCGGTGATGCAGCCGCATACCTTCAGCCGGGTGCGCACTCTGTTTTCCCAGTATCTGACCTGCACGGAGGCGGCGGACATCACCCTGGTGACCGATATCTGCGCGGCCCGGGAAAAGGATCCCGGCGACCTGAACAGCGGCATGCTGGTGGAGGGGATGCGGGAGCACGGTCTCGACGCGGTCTGGACCCCCTCCTTCGATGACACGGAGCGGTATCTCCGGGAGCACTGGCAGCCGGGAGATCTGGTGCTGACGATGGGGTGCGGGGATATCAATCTGCTGAATGAGCAGATCAACCGGCATGAGGCGGAGAGAAAGGCGGAGGAAGAAGCCCGCCGCATACCGAGAAACCGGAGAATCATCGACGCGCCGCAGCTGTGCCGGAATATGCAGGTGATCCGAAGCCAGATTCCGGCTTCTGCCAGGGCAATGGCCGTGGTGAAGGCGGATGGTTACGGACACGGCGCCGTGGCAGTCAGCCGTGCCGCGCTGCAGGGCGGAGCGGAGATGCTGGCTGTGGCCTCCGTGGACGAGGGAAGAAAGATCCGGGAGGCCGGCATTGATGCGCCGATCCTGGTGCTGGGCGTCGTAACGGCCGCCGACGCGGCCGAGGGGGTATCCCTGGACCTGACCCAGACGGTCTGCTCGCCGGAAATGGTGCGGGAGGTTGAAAGCGCCGCGTGCCGGCAGAAAAAAAAGACCAGGGTCCATCTCAAGGTGGACACCGGCATGGGCCGTGTCGGCGTGCGCACGCGGGCGGAACGGGACGCTGTGCTGCGCGAGCTGGAGCTTGCGCCTCATGTGGAGCTGACGGGGGTCTTTACCCATTTTGCGGACGCGGATGGGGATGAGACGGGCACAGCCTATACGCGGGAGCAGTTCAGCCGCTTCCTGGAGATGACGGAGGATCTGCCCGGGACGGTGCTCCGCCACTGCGCCAATTCCGCGGCGATTCACCGCTTCCCCGAGATGGCGATGGATATGGTGCGGGTCGGCATCAGTCTGTACGGGTATCCCCCCGTGAAGACGGAGGCGGATCTGAAGCCCTGCATGCGCTGGACCGCGAAGGTGAATTATGTGAAGGTGGTTCCTGCCGGCTCCGCAATCAGCTATGGCCGTACCTGGGTGGCGGAAAGGGCAACGCGGATTGCCACGGTCACCTGCGGGTACGCGGACGGATATCACCGCTGCGCCGGGCCGAAGGCGCAGGTGCTTATCCGGGGCTGCCGCTTTCCGGTGATCGGCCGGATCTGCATGGATCAGATGATGGTGGATGTCACCGGAAATGACCAGGTTCGTGCGGGGGACGAGGTCGTGCTGATGGGCAGGAGCGGTGAGGAACGGATCACCGCGGAGGACCTTGCCGCCTGGAGCGGAACGATTTCCTACGAGATTCTGCTCAGCGTCGGCAGCCGGGTTGAGCGTGTGACCCTGCCGCTGGCGGGACCGGCAGAAGAGGCCGGAAGGGAAGCCTGAATGGACGGAAAGGAGTGCCTGGGGCATGACAAAAGGAGCAAGCAAAAAGATAGAGCCGGTTCAGAAACCGTTTCTCAGGGGGCATGTGAAGGATGAGCGGACCTGGAAGAACGCTGTCGTGTTTTTCGGGCTGATTCTGCTGGCCTCGGTGATGTGCTTCCTGGTATGCTCGATGACGGGACTGGATCATGTGGTGCTGCGCGTGCTGCTGAACACGGTGATCGAAGCGCTGGTGCTGATGATCTTTTATTCCCGCGGCACCGCGCTGGGCACGGATGATGTAGCCCGGGGCGAGGTGCTCTATCAGCGGCAGGAGCGCGGCATGGAAACGGCCGCCTCCGAGCGCGCCATGTGCTATCATCCCGCAAAGGGTTTTGTGATCGGCCTGCTGGGAACCGCAGTGCTGTTCCTGGCAGCGCTGGTGTTTGCGCTGAAAACGGAGCCCCAGGCCCTGGGCGCCGGCGTGCTGCCCGGCTGGCTGCAGCCCTATCTGGGACGGGATGAAATCGGCGGACCGCTGGCTTATTACACCCAGACGGAGGGCCTGCAGTGGATGGATATGCTGCGGATCCTCATCCGCATCTGCGTGATTCCCTTCGTCAGCATGGTGGGTACGGCCAACCGGACCGGCGTGGTCATGGTGGAGCGGCTCAGTCCGGTGCTGATCCTGCTGCCGGCCATCGCCTACGGTCTGGGCTATCTGCGCGGCCCCGGCGTCCGGTCCCGGGTGCATACGGAGATTGCTGAGAACAAGAAGCGCAGAGCGCGCAGGGAAAAGCGGGAGAGGCGCGCGCGCATGAAGCGCAGCGCCCCGAAGGGACCGGAGCAGCTCAACTGAGCCCGCCCGGGGAGAAACGATGAGAATCATTGCAGGAACGGCCCGGGGTGCCCTCATACAGGCGCCGGAGGGCAGAAATACGCGTCCGACGCTGGATCGGGTGCGTGAGAACCTCTTCAACATGCTGCAGGGGGACACAGCGGAGGCGCGGGTGCTGGATCTGTTTGCCGGCAGCGGTGCGCTGAGCCTGGAAGCCCTGAGCCGCGGCGCGGCCCGCGCGGTGATGGTGGATCGGGACCGCGCCGCCCATGAAACGGAAGTGTGCAATCTCCGGAAGCTGCGCTTCGAGTCGCGCTGCGAGACGATGCTCTGCGACTGGCGGCGGGCGGTGGAGCGCCTGCGGGAGGCCGGGGAGGCCTTCGATCTCGTATTTCTGGACCCGCCCTACGCGATGGAGGGGCTGGAGGAGGTTTTTCTGGCGCTGCCGCCGATTCTGGCTCCGGAGGCGCTGGTGATTCTGGAGCACGAGGCCAGGCAGTCCCCGGGATGCCCTGAGGGCTACGAAGTGCTGAAGGAGAGAAGCTGGGGATACTGCGGTGTGACCTTCTATGCCGAAAGGAGGAAACCGGAATGAAATCCTGCGTTTTTCCGGGGACGTTTGATCCGGTGACCGTTGGACATCTTTCCGTGATTGAGCGGGCCGCGAGGCTCTTTGATCAGGTGACGGTTACGCTGATGGTCAACGTTCGCAAGCACTGCGTTTTTTCCCTGGCTGACCGGAAGCGGATGATGGAAAAGGTCTGCGCCCCCTTTCCGCAGGTCCGGGTGGACGTCTGGGACGGCCTGCTGGCGGATTACATGCGGATCCGGGGAGAAAGCTGTCTGATCCGCGGCGCGCGGGACGCGGCAGAGTTTGAGGCTGAAATCAAGGCGGATCAGGTCAACCGGCTCCTGTATCCGGGGATGACGACGCTGCTGATGCCGGCGGAGGAGGGACTGGGCTCCGTGTCCTCCAGCATGGTGCGGGAGCTGGCCGCCTTCCGCGCGGATATTCGTCCCTTTGTGCCGGCCTGCGCCGCGGAGGAAATTGCGCGCATTCTGTCGAAAGAAGGGACATGACCGCGCGGGAAGTTATTTTGCGGCGATCGGATTTGAAACGAACCGACGGGAACGTCGTTTTTTCAGAAAGGAGACATGGACATGGCAGGGGATATCAACAGCGCGGAAAAATGCCTGAAGGCCATTCAGACCCTGAAGTCAGAGCTGGCCAACGCCAAAAAGAGTCTGCTCAGCAGCGAGACCTGCACGGTCAACCGGAACCTGATGCAGGCTCAGCTGGAGTATCTGGAGGATCATCTTCCGGA
>CAMNCR010000135.1 GCA_946534455.1 uncultured Clostridia bacterium
TTGTTTTCCAGCATACAGATTCCTCCTGTGAAAAGAGGCCCGGCTCAGGCCGGATTCCTTTTCGTGCTTATCCTATCTCAAAAGTCAGGAAAAGACAAGGCGCTTCGCCAAAGATTCGGCAAGCGTTCTCCATTTCGTCACATGAGGTTTGTCAGGGCCGCGGGATGTGTGGTATAATCCCTTCTGTCTTTGCGCGGGCAGGGCCCGCGCCATTCTTGGAGGAAGTATGCGACTGAAGAAGCTGGAGCTGTACGGGTTCAAGTCCTTTGCCCAACGGACGGAAATCATCTTCAATGAGGGCATTACGGGCATCGTGGGGCCGAACGGCTCCGGAAAGAGCAATATCGCCGACGCGGTGCGCTGGGTGCTGGGAGAGCAGAGCGCGAAAACCCTGCGCGGCGCCAGCATGCAGGACGTGATTTTCAACGGCACGCAGAAGCGCAGGCCCATGAGCTACTGCGAGGTGTCCCTGGTTTTTGAAAACGAGGATCACGCCCTCCCCGTGGATTATGCCGAGGTCATGGTGACCCGCCGGGTCTACCGCAGCGGAGAAAGCGAGTATTTTCTGAACCGTTCCGCCTGCCGCCTGAAGGACGTGATCGACCTGTTCCGGGACACGGGCATCGGCAAGGAGGGCTACTCCATCATCGGGCAGGGCCGGATTGACGAAATTCTGTCCCGCAAGGGGGAGGACCGGCGGCAGGTGTTCGAGGAGGCCGCGGGCATCGTCAAGTTCAAGGCCCGGAAGGAAGAGGCGGACCGGAAGCTGCAGCGCACCCGGGACAACATGACCCGCGTGGACGATATTCTGGAGGAAATGGGCCGGCGCCTGGGCCCCCTGGAGGAGCAGTCCCGGAGCGCGCGAACCTATCTGGAGCTGGCGGAGGAGCTGAAAAGGCTGGACCTGAACCTGTTCCTGATCCGGTCGGACCGGATGGAGGCCAGGCTGCGGGACAACGACCGGGACCTGGAGGCGCTGCACAGCATTCTGGATCAGACGGAGATCGCCCTGCAGCAGAAAACGGAGCAGCGCGACGCGCGCCAGGCGGAGATCGCGGAGCTGGAGGCCCGGGTGGCCGAGGCGCATGCCAGCCAGATGGCGGGCATGGAGGCGGTGCACCAGGCGCAGGACAATCTGCGGGCCGTGGAGGAGCGGAGCCGCAACCGGCAGGAAAACCGGGAGCGGATTGACGGAGAAATGCAGGAGGCGGCCGCGCATCTGGCGGAGCTGGACAGGCTGCAGGCGGAAGCCGGGAGCGGGGAGGAAACCCGGACCCGGAGCCTGGCGGAGCGGGAGGAGATGCTCCGGAAGGCGGAGGCGGAGGAGGCAGCCGCCCTGCAGACGGAGCAGGAGAAGGAGCAGGCCCTCGAAACCCAGAAGGCCGCCATGATGGAGGCCATGAACCGGCAGGCGGCGGCGCAGAACGACCAGACGCGGCTGAAGACCATGCTTTCCACCATGGAAGCGCGCCTGGCGGAGGTGACCGCGACCTGCGAGGAAATGAGGCGCGAGGGGCTTCATCTGGAGGATCAGGCCTCGGAGGCGCGGCGGATGCTCTCGGCCGAGGAGCGGAAGCAGCAGGAGCTGGAGGAGGCGCTGCAGGGCGTGCGGGCCTCGCTGGAGGAGGCGGACGCCCGCGTCATTTCCGCCCGCCAGGCCTACGATCAGCGCCTGAGCGAGCTGCGGGAGGCGGAATCCCGGCAGAAGCTGCTGGCGGAAATGTCCGCGGAGATGGAGGGCTATTCCCATGCGGTGCGCGGCGTGATGCGCTATGCCCGGGAAAGGGGCATGAAGGCGGTGCGCGGCGCGGTCAGCCAGCTGCTGGAGGTGCCGCGGGAGTATGAAACGGCGATGGACATGGCGCTGGGCGCGGCCCAGCAGAACATCGTCACCGAAAACGAGGAAACGGCGAAAACGCTGATTGATTATCTGCGCAGCCATCATCTGGGGCGGGCGACCTTCCTGCCCATGTCGGCCATCCGGCCCAAGCTGCTGACCTCCCGGGAGCGGGAGGCGCTGTCGATGCCCGGGTGCCTGGGCGTGGCGTCGGAGCTGGTGAAATGCGATCCGGCCTATCAGCCGGTGATCGACAACCTGCTGGGCCGGACCGTGGTGGCCGATAACCTGACCCACGGCATCGCCATCATGCGGCGGGGGAATCATGCCTTCCGCCTCGTCACGCTGGAGGGTGACGTCATGCACTCCGGCGGTTCGATGACCGGCGGCTCTGTGTCCTCCCGGACGGTGAACCTGTTTTCCCGGGAGCGGGAGCTGAAGGAGCTGACGGAAACCCTCCGGACGGGGCAGGAGGAGCTGGAGCGGCTGCTGGGCGCCATGCAGGAGGGCCAGCGGAAAAAGGACGACTGGAAGCGGCAGTCCGCGGACGCGCTGGAGGCCCTGCATCAGCAGGAAATCGCCGTGGCGCGGGAAACCGAGCGGGTGAAGAACAGCCAGGATGAGCGGAACACGCACGGCATGCGGCTGCGGGAGACGGAGGCTGCCCGGGAGCAGCTGATGGAATCCATGATGCAGATCCGGGAGCAGCTGTCCATGGCCTCCGGAACCGCGGAGGCGCAGGATGAAACCCGGGAGGAGATGGCCCGGGAGGCGGAGCGGATGCAGCGCGAGCTGACCGGGGCCCGGGAGCGGACCGAGGCGGCCAAGCAGGAGACCCTGCGGCTGACGCTGGAGGTGAACGATCTGCGGCATGAGCTGGAAACCATGCTGCGCGACAGCGCCCGCTATGAGCAGGAAAAGGATCGCGCCCGGAGGGAGCAGGAGCGGCGGGAGCAGACCCTGCGCACCCTGGAGCAGGCGGAGCAGGAGGATCAGGTGCGGCTGAGCGCGCTGCAGGCCGCGCTGCAGACGGCCCAGGAGGAGCTGCAGCGCCGGGAGCAGGCGGCGGAGACGCTGGAGGATGCCCGCCAGGAGCGGCAGGCCGCGCTGCGGGAGCTGCTCTCCGAGGTGGAGGGCCTGCACACGGATCACAACCGGGACAGCGATAAGGCTCACCGGCTGGAGCTTTCCCGGTCCAGAACGGACGGGGATCTCAAGGCGCTGCGGGACCGCATCTGGAACACCTACGAGCTGACCTACGCCGGGGCGGAGGCTTTCCGGCAGACGGAGGGCTTCAACGTCACCGAGGCGGATCGGCGGGCGGCGGAGCTGAACACCGAAATCCGCGCGCTGGGTCCGGTCAACATTCACGCCGTGGAGGAGTACGCGGAAACCCGGGCGCGCTATGACGAGCTGCAGGACCAGCGGAAGGACATGGAGCGGGCGGAAAAGGATCTGAAGGAGCTGATCGCCCAGCTGCTGGAGCAGATGAAGACCACCTTTGTCGAGCAGTTCACGCTGCTGCAGGGTTATTTTTCGGAAAGCTTTGAGCGCCTCTTCGGCGGCGGCCACGCGGAGCTTTCCCTGATGGATCCCGATGATCCGCTGAACTGCGGCATCGAAATCAACGCGCAGCCGCCGGGCAAGAAGCTGCAGCTGCTGTCCCTGCTGTCGGGTGGGGAGCGGACGCTGACGGCGATCGCGATTCTGTTCGCCACGCTCAAGCTCAAGCCGACGCCCTTCTGCATCCTGGACGAGATTGAGGCGGCGCTGGACGATGCGAACATCGGCTACTACGCGGATTACCTGGTGGAATATTCCAAATCCACCCAGTTCGTCGTCGTCACCCACCGCAAGGGCACCATGGAGCGGGTGAACAGCCTCTATGGCGTGGCGATGGAGGAGCAGGGCGTGAGCAAAATGGTTTCCGTATCCCTGAAGGATTATGAGGAATGAGAAACGGACTGAGAGGAGGAAAACGGGATGAAACGAGGATGGGCGGTGCTGCTCTGCGCGTGCCTGCTGTGCGTTCTGGGCGCGGCGGCCGCGGAACGGGCGGATCTGCTGGATGTTTTTCAGGCGGAGGAGGAGAGCATGTCCTGGCTCGGAACGGCGATCCCCATCGGCGACGGGACGCTGCTGGCCTCCGGGGCCGTGATGGAGGGCGCGGAAGAGGTGACCGTCACGGACGGCTTCAGCCCCTGGGATGCCAGCGCCTGGATCAGCGGGGACGGGGCGGTGGCCTTCATCCTGTACGATGAGGAGGAGACGCCCTCCCAGCGGGACATCTATCCGCTGATTTCGCCGGACATGCGGATTGCCGCGGATCAGCTGACGCTGCGCACCGGGGACGAGCTGGGCTCGCGGATCAACCGGCGGGTGCTGTCCCTGCAGGAATATGACTGGTACGGGCACGAGGCCTTCCTGGCGGAGCTGTCCGGGCCGGTGGAGCTGGGCGCGGCCGCGCTGACGGAGGGCAATGAGCTGGCCGGCATGGTGATCGCCTCCTTTGCGGAGGGAGAAAACCGCTACGTCCTCCTCTCCGCCACCGCCATCGCCGAATACATCGCCGAGGCGGCGGAGGAAATCAACGGGACGCCTGAAATGCCCGAGCCGGAAGGCTTTGCCGTCACCGTGGAGGATGGAAATCTCGTGTCCTTTGACTGGTCCGGCATGACGCTGGAAATGGAGGAGGGAGAGCGGGCCTATCTGCAGGTGATGGACACGGCCAACAGCTTCTTTACCTTCTTCCCGCTGGCGGAGGCGGAATGCCCGATCCGGATGCTGCTGGTTCCGGGGCATACCTATATCTCCGGCGTTGCGGTGACCCGGGAGGCGCCCTCCGGCGTGCTGGACGCGTACGTGGTGACGGAGCTGCCGGAGGCGGAACCGCTCACGGAGCACGGCTTTACCTCCCAGATCTGCTCTCTGGCCCTGGCCCCCGCGGAGGGGCTGGCGGACGGGGCGGAGCCCACGCCGGTGGACCGCGTGACCCCGGAGGAGCTGAAGGCCGGACGGGTGTATTTCTATTCACAGTCCAGCTATACGGTGGAGGAGAGCATTTCGGATCTTTCCCTCCTGGTGACGCTGACCACTCCGGACGGCGACACCTATACCTATGTCAGCGGCTGGATCTATGAGCCCGCGTACATGGACAGGGATGTGTGGTTCGTGTCGCTGGAGAATATGGGCTTTCTGCAGGTGCTGCGTTCCGACCTCTTCCGCGAGGGCGAATACGAAATCAGCTTCTATGTGGGCGGCAAGCTGGGAGACCGCTTTACCTTCACCATTGGCCAGGAAGTGACGGATCTGTAAGAGAGGAGTGAAAACCATGCCCAACTATGCGCTGCCGGACGCCGTCTTTGAGGCGGCTGCCGCACGGTTTCCAACCCCGTTTCATCTGTACGACGAGCAGGGAATCCGCCAGAATGCCAGGCGGCTGAACGCGGCCTTTGCCTGGTGCGCCGATTTTCGGGAATATTTCGCGGTCAAGGCGCTGCCCAACCCCTCCATCCTGCGCATCCTCCGGGAGGAGGGCTGCGGGGTGGACTGCTCCTCGGGCACCGAGCTGACCCTGGCGGCCGCCTGCGGCTTCTCCGGGGATGAGATCATCCTGTCCGCCAACGCCATGCCGCCGGAGGAATATGCCCAGGCCCGGGCGCTGGGGGCGACGATCAACCTGGACGATCAGTCGGATATCGCGACGCTCCGGACGCACGGGGGAATCCCCTCCTGCGTGTGCCTGCGGTACAATCCCGGCGGGCAGTTCGCCATCGGCAACATGATCATGGGCAACCCGGGAGAGGCCAAATACGGCATGACCCTGCCGCAGCTGCAGGAAAGCCTGGCAATCCTGCGGGCGGAGGGAGTGGAGGCCTTCGGCCTGCATGCCTTCCTCTCCTCCAACACGATGGATACCTCCTATTTCCCGCAGCTGGCCAGGCTGCTGCTGACCCTGGGCAAGGAGCTGGCGGAGGCCTCCGGCCTGCGCTTCGCCTTCATCGATCTGTCCGGCGGCGTGGGCATTCCCTACCGGCCGGAGGAAAAGCCCGCGGACATCGAGCTCATCGGCGAGGGCGTGCGCTCGGCCTATGAGGATCTCTTCCCGGAGGGCGGCGTGGGAATCAAAACGGAGCTGGGGCGCTGGATGACGGGCCCCTGCGGATGGCTGGTCACCCGCGCGGTGCATGAGAAAAAAATCTACCGGGACTACATCGGGGTGGATGCCAGCGCGGTGAACCTGATTCGTCCCGCCATGTATGGCGCGTATCATCACATCACCGTATGCGGCAAGCGGGACTGGCCCCTGGACCATGTCTATGACATCACCGGCAGCCTGTGCGAAAACAACGACAAATTTGCCGTGGAGCGCCTGCTGCCGGAAATCAGCCTGGGAGACCTGCTGGTGATTCACGACACCGGCGCCCACGGCTTCTCCATGGGCTATAACTATAACGGCCGCCTGCGGTCGGCGGAAATCCTCCACACCGTGGAAGGGGAGGATCGCATGATCCGCCGGGCGGAGACGCCCGCGGACTATTTTGCGACCCTGCTCACCATACCAGGTCACCCGGACGATAGCCTGGCGGCAGCGGTTCTTCCTCCGCAAAGGTAAGGCCGGGATCCTCCAGCGCGGGCAGGAAGGCCGCGTAGGGAATGCCGGAAAACTCGCAGCCGTAGCTGCTCTGGCCGAACCAGCCGCCTTCCGCGGCGCGCAGATGGATGTCCCGGGCGAACTTGGTCGCGTTGGAACAGTCGTGCACCGCCAGAGGCCAGCCCTCCACCGCGGCGGTTTTCATGAGCCGCAGGGTCAGGTCCCGGCTGCAGATGGGGCTCAGATATCCCTCCCGATAGAAGTAAAGGGGCTCCTCCGCGTAGTTTTCCAGGTTGTTTTCGTTCAGGTGCAGCTCCGCGCAGTTCATAAAATCGATTCCCGTGGACAGGATCTGATCCTGCTTCCGATGGAAAACCTCAAAGAACTCCCGGGTCATGGGCGTTTCGATCCCGACCCGGGGGATCCATTTTTTGGCGGTTTTCATGGCCTGGATGACCCCGTCGGCGGCCTGGGTCGCGCCGAGGTTGAAGCGGAGCTCGTCCAGTCCCGCCTCGCCCAGGGCGGCGAGATTCCCTTCATCGGCGAGAATGCCGTTGGTATACATGTGCTGATAGATGCCCGCCTCATGAAAACGGCGGATCACCGGCATGTACAGCTCGATCTCCATGAAGGGCTCCAGATAGACATAGGCGATGCCGGTGGGATGGCGCTGCAGGGCGAAGAGCAGCGGCAGATCCTCCTCCCGGTATTTCGTCCCGCCGATCTCCCACAGCCCCTCGCCGATGGGCGGGATCTGATCCAGCACGCCGTAGTCGTAGCAGAAGGGGCAGGCGGCGTTGCAGCGGTTGGTGCGGCGGACGGCGGAGAGGCCGGAGCCCAGCAGGCAGCTGCGGCATCCGGCGGGGAACCGGTCCTCCGGCCCGACGAACAGGGTGCAGCGGGCCTGACCGGGCGCATAGGGCACGCTGCCCTCCCGGCCGGGCACCACGGCGCGGAGGCCGGGAATGTCCGCGAGCAGCGCCGCGCGGCGGCGCTCCACAGCGGTTTCGATCTGGGTAAAGACGGCGGAGGCGATTTCCCGCTGCCGCGGGCCAAGGGGTTCCTCCTCGGGCAGCTCCGCAAAGAAACGGAACCAGGTCAGTGCGTCCTGCTTGGAAATGTTCATGAGCGACCTCCAATCGATTCTGCTTTTCAGGGCCCACGCCGTGCGGATCCCGCACGCAGGCGGCCGGAAACAGGCATCTCCAGCCTGGGAATGTTTCAATCATATTGCGATTCATTGACAAAATCAAGAGAATCAGGTAAGATAAAGGTCCGAAAACCGGTTTCGGTTTTCGCTTTTTGGTGGCTTCGAGGACGGGAGGAACATCAGGAGGATCGATCGTGATCAGGAAATTATCCTTATGTCTGCTGTTGTGGGCGGTGCTGCTGTGCGCCTGCTGCCCCGCGATGGGGGAGGAAGCGGAGACCGGCATCGTATATGATGACGATGGAGGCATCTGGGATTTTGACAGGGGAACCTATACCGCTCCGGACGGCCGGGTGGTGACGATCGAGAAGGAAAACGGCTCCGGTTCCGGCGGCTCGGGCGGCGCCATCACGGTGACGGACTCCTCCGGCGTGGAGGGCATTCCCGTGAATCCTGACGGCAGCATCACCGTGGAATCCGGGCAGATCCGCAGCGTGGAAGAGGGGTCCACCTCCTCCGGCGGGCTGACCCAGGAGGAATGGGAAGCACGGATGCAGAAGGCCCTGGATCGCAACGGGGATTATACCGAAACCTGGTACTTCGGCCCGGAAAAGGATCCCGTCTCCGTCGAGGTGCTGTATGTCGGTCTGGGACGTTCCATGGTGCAGAACTCCAGCGGCGTTTTCCTGGTCAACACCTGTGACCTGGCCTGGGCGTCGGACGCGCCCGCCAGTCAGGCGCTGGCGGTGGTGAATGCCAACCGGGTGGGCTATGCCGCCCTGCGCGCGAACACCAGCAACAAATCCTTCATCATGGATCACTGCATTACCGGCAGCGTGGTGCGGGTTCTTTCCTCCGGCAAGAACTGGACCAAGGTGGATTACCGGGGCATGCGGGGCTATGTGCTGACCTCGTCCCTGACCTTCTATCCCAACGTGCTGCACGGCTATGAAACCGGCAAAATCTGTATTGACGGCCGGGTGACCGGAAAGTCCACGATCAACATCCGCGCCAATGCGAACAACAAAGCCCGCATCCTGGGGGACTATGTGCTGGGCACGCCGCTGACCATCTTCTCCCGGGACGAAAAGTGGTGCGAGGTGGATGTGGAAGGCTGGCACTGCTATATTCTGACCGAGTATGTGAGCCTGGATGAACCCGGCCCCATGATGGCGCAGAACAACTGAGACACTGTGAACCGAGGCCCCGCCGGGGGCCTTTTTTGACGGCGAAAGCCGATGAACCGGAGGAGGAAAAGCGATGAAGGGACCCGTCATCACCCGCGATCAGGTCAAAACGCTGCTGGATACGCCCTTTCTGCGGGTGGTGGACCTGCAGTACGCGGAGGGAAGGCATTATTACAACGCGACGCGCAGGCCGGTGGATGAGCTGGCGGCGACCCGCACCCGGGAGGCGTTCCAGCGCATGACGCCGGACGCGGCCACCTGCCTGGTGGTGCTGCGGACGCCCGGGGATCCGCCGCGGATGCTGCTGATGCGGGAATACCGGTATCCCGCCGGTCGCTTCCTGATTTCGCCGCCCGCGGGGCTCCTGGATCCGGAGGACCGGGCGGAGGCGGAGCCTGCCCTGGCCGCGGCCAGGCGGGAAATCCGGGAGGAGGCGGGCATCACCGCGGAGCCGACGCGGCTGGAGCTGATCAATCCGCTGGTGTTTTCCTCTCCCGGCATGACCGACGAGAGCAACGCGCTGGTGCTGGCGGTCTATGATCTGCCGGATCTCAGCTGCATCAATCAGCGCGGCGCGGTGGGATCGGAATGCTTCGACGGATACCGCCTGGTGACCCGGGAGGAGGCGGAGACGCTGCTGCGGGACGGACGGGATTCGGAGGGCAATTTCTATTCGGTCTTTACCTGGGCCTGCCTGACCTGGTTCGCCTCCGGGCGCTGGGAGGCGCGGGCAGACTGAAGCCTCCCGCGACCATGGAGGTTGCGGAAATGATGGGTGACGCTGCAGAAAGTCCCGGACCGGGCTTTCGACCGGACCGGGACGAACCTGACTTATACGCTTCTGGCTGCGAAGATTACGGAGCAGTGACGAATTTACGCGATGTTATCCCAGTGTGCCCTGATATAAGCTTCCTGTTCCTCGTTGAAATCCTTGTTATAGCGGTAGAAATCCTGGATGCATTGCTCCAGCGATTTATCGGCTTTCTTTGCCCGATATATTACCTCGTTCAGATAATCTGTGGTGATGGAATCAAGTTCCCCGCCGGTTACTCTTTCCAGGTCTGAGAGAGTAAGATTTTTCGCTTCCATGGTCGTATCCTCCTGTTTCAATTCTGATTCTTTGTGTTTTTTCGGAAATATGCGGACTCACCAGCCGCCGCTTGCACCGCCGGGCTTCTCTTCCTCTGCAGTGATCAGCCCTAACGTAATCATAAGTGTTATAAATGCCATATCAGCCAGGTTTCCTCCTGAAACCGATTCCATTTCGTTAAGGTTCAGTTCTTTTCCGTTCATTCTCTCTGCCTCCTTACCTGTTTTAGCGCTTGTTTTTCTTTTCTGTTTCAGGAATCTGTTTGTATCCTTTCACTTGTTTATACGCAGAGC